>JAFXIM010000092.1 GCA_017533165.1 Eggerthellaceae bacterium | reverse complement strand
ACCTGAAGCTGCTAACCATCTTCTTTTGGGCGACGTTGGCACGGGTAAAACCGTCGTGGCAGCAATTGCCGTTGCTGCGGCCGTTGATACGCGGTGTCAGGCTCTGTTTGCCGCTCCGACAGAGGTCCTGGCGCGTCAGCATGGAAAGAGCCTCGGTCCTCTGTTTGATGCGGCGGGCATCAGCTATGGCGTACTGACCGGCTCGACGTCGATGATCGATCGCGAGGCGATGATCGCCCTGTTCTCGGAGGGGCTGCTCGATGTGCTCATAGGTACGCATGCTCTTCTTGAGGAAGATGTGCGGGCGAAGCGCCTGAGCTTGGTGGTCATCGATGAGCAGCAGCGTTTTGGCGTAGACCAGCGTGCTGCGCTTCTGGCCAAAGGGGAGGCGCCTGATGCTCTTTATCTTACTGCGACTCCTATTCCGCGATCGCTTGCCCTTGCCATCTTTGGCGATTTGAGCCTTTCGTACATCAAGAAGCGCCCACGCGATACGGTGAATCGTACTACCCATGTCGTTCAAAAGGATCAACGCGGCCAGGCCTATGATGCTGCGCTCGAGGCTCTGTCGCGTGGCGAGCAGGTGTATGTGGTGTGTCCGCTTATCGGTAAAGATGCCGACGAGCGCAATGTCAAGGCCGGCAAGGACGAAGAGGGGCTCATAAGCGATGAGTCTTGGCCTGCCATCTGCATCGAAGGTGACGAGGACTTGCTTGACGATGACGTGGCAGCGGCTTCCCGCGAGGCCAAGGTTTTGCAGGAGACCGTGTTTGTCGACTATCGCGTTGAGCTTTTGCATGGCAAAATACCCGCCGCCGAAAAACAGGCGGTGATGGATGACTTTCGCTCAGGCAAGGTCGGGGTTTTGGTGGCCACAACCGTCATCGAGGTCGGCGTTGATGTTCCTCGGGCTACGGTGATGATCATTGAAGAGGCCGATCGCTTCGGATTGTCTCAGCTCCACCAGCTGCGAGGACGCGTTGGGCGCGGGGAGCTTCCCGCTCAGGTTTTCCTCGTTTCGGCATCCAAGCAGGATGCGGCCCTGGCCAGGCTTGGGGCTATGCAATCGACCGACGATGGGTTCGAGCTCGCCTCCTACGATCTCTCCTTGAGAAGAGAGGGCGATATACTGGGAAATCGTCAGCATGGAGCATCGGCGTGCAAGCTGGTCAACGTTGTGCGCGATGCCAAGATGATAGAAGCAGCTCGAGCGGATGCGCTTTCTCTGCTCGCCGTTGACCCCGATCTGTCGGATCCCGACCACCAGGCGCTCGCTCGTGAATTGCGCATTATGTTTGATGATAAGGGCGAAGTGCTCGGCGGCTAACATAATCAAGGAGTGAGGATTGAGGATTATTGCAGGAGAGCATAGGGGCCGCCCGCTGAAGGCCCCCAAGGGTTCGGGTACGCGTCCGACCACTGATCGCGTACGTGAATCTCTGATGAGCGCCCTGTCGAGTGCTCGAGGAGGCTTCGATGACGCCTATGTGCTCGATGCCTTTGCCGGATCTGGCGCCTTGTCGCTTGAGGCTTTGTCTCGCGGGGCGGCCTATGCCTGCTTATGCGAGAAGGACGCCTTGGCAGCTAGGGTTATCGAGGAGAACGTCAAGACTTTACGCTATAGCTGCGAAGAGGCTCGTGTGTGCCGCATGGATGTGCTGAAAAACCTTCCTCCCCGTGCCAAGCACCCCTATGACTTGGTTTTCCTTGACCCCCCTTACGCCATCGACGCGGGCCAGGTGTTTGAGCTTATCGCCTCCCTCGAGGAAGCGGCTTGTCTAGACGAGGATCTGATCATCAGTTACGAGCACGCTTCTGCCGCAAACGCGACCGTCGACGAGTTGGCTGCGCAGACCGGTTTGGCCGTGGATTCACGCCGTTCGTATGGCGATACTGTAATCGACATTATCGTGAGAAGTTAAAGGAGTCTTTGTGAGAAGAGCTTTGACCCCCGGCACATTCGACCCCATCACCCTTGGGCACCTCGATGTCATTACGCGAGCAGCTCAGCTCATGGATGAGGTTATTGTCGCCGTTGCGGCTTCGGATAGAAAGCGCCCCCTGTTTTCGCTTGAGGAACGAGCAGCTCTTGCTCGTGAGGCGACAGCTCATCTGAGCAATGTGCGCGTCGAAACCTTCGATGAGCTTTTGGTTGATTTCGCGCGCAAGGTGGAGGCTCCGGTGGTCATCAAAGGTCTGAGGGCGGTTACCGACTTCGAATATGAGTTCCAGATGACCGCGCTCAATTATCAGTTGGATCGCGATCTCGAAACCGTGTTCATCATGTCCCCGCCGCAGTATATGTACCTCTCATCTTCGATCGTTCGTGAGATCGCCAGCATGCATGGCGATTTGACCGATCTCGTTCCGGATAACGTGCGCATCGCCCTTGAGAAGCGTTTTGCGGAGTAGCTGCAGGTCAGCGAAACGGCGTCGCTCTTTGGGTGATCGATGCGAAAGGGACGAGGTAAGCTTTCTCGAAGGACTCTTTACCGAATAACCGCTGATCAACCGTTTCCTACCGTCTCTGCGTCAATATTTGCTTGGTTTGTGCAGTGAGGGCTTAGATTCTGAGGGTCGTGATAAGATATTACGGATCATGCGCGGAAGCGTTTGTTTTTGCGTGTTTTGGTAAAGATATAGCGCACGTATCTTGCGCTCAACGGAAGGAATGTCATGGACGAAACTGGAGTCTTGGGCCTGCTTGAAGAGCTCTCCATTCTTCTTGAGGACTCGAAGCCGGTGTTTGGTAAGAACAACCTGCGTCAGGTTGATATCGCCGCTGCGTTTGAGATTATGGATGAGATCCGTGATACCTTCCCGGGTGAGTTCTCTCAGGCACGTCAGATCGTTCGCGAGCGCCAGAGCCTGCTTGACGATGCAGAGGCTGAGGCAAATCGCATGATTGAGGATGCTCGCAGCCAGGCTATGACCATCGCGAGCGAGATGGAAATCGTGCGCATTTCCCAGCAGCAGGCAGACACTATCATGGCTGACGCGCGTGAGCTCGAGCGTCAGACCCGCGCTGGTGCCGAGGATTACGCTGATGAGGTATTCGGTCACGTTGAGCAGAGCCTTGACACCTTGCTGAACAACGTTCGCCGTTGCCGCGATCGCCTCAACTCCAATTCCATCAGCGTTCGCTAAGGTTGAGCCAACAGACAGAAACCAAGGGAGTAACGATGGATTCCATTCGCATCGAAATCCCCAACGAGCTCTTCGCTCCTGCGGAGAGCTCTCATTTTGAAGGGGAAGCAAAGGTCGACGTGCTCAAGGCGGGCCCCGACCTCTATACCTTTGCCGAGCCGCTGAGCTGGCAAGCCGACATCACCAACACCGGGGATGCGTTCCTCGTAATGGGCACCGTTGAAGGCGGGGCCGTAACGTCGTGCGCACGTTGTCTCGAGGATGTTCATTTGCCTTTCGTAGGCGAGATCGAGGGATATTTCTTGATCAATGAGGACGACTTCGAGAAGCCGGAGGATATGGACGAAGAGGAGTTTGAAGTCTTAGGTGAAGACAATGTCATCGACATGATGCCGCTCATCACCGCCGCGCTTCTGCTCGAGGTTCCGCTCATCCCGCTTTGCGATGATGAATGCAAGGGTATCTGCCTCAAGTGCGGCGCAAACCTTAACACCGAGGAGTGCAGCTGTGACGATCCTGAAGAGGATGAGGTGGCAGATGACAACCCCTTCGCGGCCCTTAAGGGCTTGAAGTTTGACTAGGCTTTTCGTATGTCCATTTGGAAGAAAAGCCCATATCAGCACTTGCAAGCATAACATTCGTTTGGTAATATACCGTTTCGTGCGTTTATCGAAACGAATTGCGAGCGACCTGCTCGCTCGTGAAATAGAAGGAGAACAAACATGGCAGTACCTAAGCGTAAAATGGGCCGCGCCCGCACCCATGCTCGTCGTAGCACCAACGACCGCATTTCCGCACCCGCACGTTCCGTTTGCCCGCAGTGCGGCGAGGTCAAGCTTCCGCATCGCGTATGCGGTAACTGCGGCTTCTACAAGAACCGCGAAGTTATCGAGACCGAGTAAGTTCTCCCTAGCTCAAGCTTGATCGTCGGGCTTGGCCTGGCGTCAACTGTAAAGCCTCCTAGCATGCCTCGCGAATTGAGCCTGGCTTGCCAGGGGGCTTTTCGTGTGTGTTCAGCAGATTTATGAACATGCCGAATCGAAGCGCTCATCTTCGCTTCATAATGTCAAAGGGTGTGCTCATGTCTCTGCCCGCATTTTGCGGTCAGACGCATGAGCCCATGGATATCCGACGTTTCTACTGAAGGAGTACATGTGGCTGATAATGTCATCATCACCGTTGACGCCATGGGCGGCGACAACGGCCCCGAGGTTGTTCTTGACGGCACCGCTCAGGCCTTGGCGGCTGACCCCAATCTTACGGTAATCCTCTGCGGCCCGGCAGAGGTGGTCGAGCCTTTCGCGCAGGCTCATGAGCGCTGCCTCGCTGAGGTAACAACCGAGGTCATCGAAATGGGCGAGCATCCTGCGAAGGCGGTTCGCTCTAAGAAGGATTCCTCCATCGTCGTCGGCTGCCGCCTTGTCAAAGAAGGTCGCGCTCAGGGTTTCTTCTCCGCTGGCTCTACTGGCGCCTGCCTTGCAGCCGGTACTTTGGTTATGGGTCGTATCAAGGGCGTTAAGCGTCCCGCGCTCGGCCAGATATTACCTTCCTACGATCGCCCCACGCTCCTCATGGACGTAGGAGCCAACGCAGACTGCAAGCCTGAGTATCTCGTGCAGTTTGCCCAGATGGGTGTCGTGTACATGCAGTCTTTCATGGGTGTTGAGTCCCCGCGCGTGGGTCTTCTCAACATCGGTTCCGAAGAGACCAAGGGCGATGAGTTTGCTCAGGCGACCTTTGAGCTGCTTCGCGCGCAGGTCCCTCAGTTCGCAGGCAACTGCGAAGGCGGTAATCTCATCGCAGGTGATTTCGATGTCGTGGTTACCGATGGCTTTACCGGCAACGTTTGCCTGAAGACCCTTGAGGGCACCGCAAAGGTCCTGTTCAAGTACCTCAAGGATGCTCTGTATTCCTCCACGAAGTCGAAGATGGGCGCACTGCTCGTTAAGCCCGAGCTGTCTGAGCTCAAGAAGAAGGTTTCGCCTGAAACGTACGGAGGAAGCCCGCTTCTCGGTGTGAAGGGCGCATGCGTCGTTGGCCATGGCTCATCGAATGCGCTTGCCATCAAAAACGGCATCTTGGTAGCTGCAACCACCGTTCGTTCCCGCGTTGCCGAGGTTATCGCCGAGACCATTTCCTCTCGGACTGAAGCTGAGGGGGAAGGTGCCTAATGACTCTCAAGCATGAGCAGGAAACGAAGCTTGCGCGTGCCCAGGAGATCATCGGATACACTTTCGAAAACGAGCGCTATCTTCTTTCCGCAATTACCCACCCCTCTGCCACTGAGGGCAAAGAGATTAAGCATTCATACGAGCGCCTGGAGTT
>JAFXIM010000011.1 GCA_017533165.1 Eggerthellaceae bacterium | reverse complement strand
TTGCCGGCGGCGATGGCTTCCACCAAGGGAACGAGCGCCAGCTGCAAAGGGTAGTTCCAAGGCGACATCACCAGCACCACGCCAAGAGGCGAGGGGTAGACCAACGACCTCGATCTGAAATGCACGATCGGCGTGGCCACGCGCTTGGGCTTTGCCCAGCGGCCCATGTGCGACAAACAGTGCCTGATGTCGTCGTAAACGATGCCGAGCTCGGTGGCGTAAGCCTCGAAAGGCGCCTTTCCCAGGTCGTCATGCAGCGCGGCCATCACCTCGTCTTCGTGGGACTTAAGCCAGCTGCGCAGTTCTAAAAGCGCCGCGCGCCGCGTTTCAAGCGGAAGCGTAGCCCCCGAATCAAAGTGCGCCCTCATGCGTGCAAGCTGTGCTCGCACGTCCTCGATGGTATCGGTGGGGAAGGTAAGCGCGCTGTTGTTTGCCATCATATCTGCTCCAAGCGTTTCAGATTCTCCTTCGTTTGCTGCCATTGTAGCCCATGCGCGGATGCCGCCAAATGCTCGTGAAGCGCCGACCACGTTCTGACTCAAAGCCGTTTAAGTCCCTTTTCAGCTTGATGGGCTAAGGTCTGTGACGCGAAGATGACGTTTTCCCATTGAATTCGTGGAAACGCCTGCGCAGTGGTAATCTTTCGGAGAACAAATTGCGCCTCGAGCGCCACAGCTCCGTTCAGCAGATAGGAGACCAGCTATGACCGATCCCAATAATCCTTATCAGGGGCAAACGCCTTACGGCAACCCGCCCACTCCGCAAACTCCGTATTCAACCCAGTCCCATGCGGGCCATGGCAACGTATCCCATCCCTACGCCAGCCAGGGCCATGCGGCTCATGCTCCGGTTCAGCCCCAGCCTCAGGCCAAGGGCGGTTCGGGGGCAAAAACTTTCTTCCTGGCCTTTGCCGGCGCGCTGCTCGCCTGCGTGCTCGCCTTTGGCGCTTCGAGCCTCATTGGCGGTTCGGGTTCTGGCGGTGGCTCCACGGTAACGCTCGGTTCCCAAAGCGCTTCCACCATTGACGTGGAAAACGAAGATCCCACCTTGGCTGAGGCAGTGGCCGCTAAGTGCCTGCCCTCCGTCGCTGCCATCGACGTGTACGCGGAAAGTAGCTCGCAGGGCTACGGTATGTACGGCATGTACGGCTACGGCTATGGTAACGGCAATTCCGAAAGCGAGCTTGTCGAGGCATCGCTTGGCAGCGGCGTGGTTCTCTCCCAGGATGGCTACATCATCACCAACTACCACGTCATCGAGGGAGGTTCTGCCTTCAAGGTGACCATCGCCGGTGAAACCTACGACGCCGAGCTCGTGGGCTCTGACCCCAGCTCCGACATTGCCGTCATCAAGGCGCAAAACGCAAGCGGCCTCACGCCCATTGAGGTCGGAGACTCCGATTCCCTCATCATCGGCGAGTGGGTTATGTCCATCGGCAGCCCCTTTGGCCTAGAGCAGTCGGTGGCAACGGGCATCGTCAGCGCAACCAGTCGATCCCAGGTGCTTGATTCGTCCGAGTCCGGCATGGGCGGCGGAACCACCATCTACCCCAACATGATCCAGACCGACGCGGCCATCAACCCGGGCAACTCCGGCGGCGCGCTCGTTGATGCGGACGGCAAGCTTATTGGCATCAACACGCTCATCACTTCCTATTCTGGCAACTATTCCGGCGTTGGTTTTGCCATCCCGGTCAACTATGCGGTCAACCTTGCCGAGCAGATCATCGAGGGCAAGACTCCCACTCACGCCCAGCTCGGCGTGTCGCTTACCACCGTCAACTCCCAGATTGCCAAGCGCTACGGCCTCTCAGCTGATGCTGGCGCCTACGTGACGGGCGTCTACGCCAACACGGGCGCAGCTGCAGCCGGCCTGCAGCAAGGCGACATCATCACCGCCTTCGACGGCGCCGCGGTGGAAAGCGCGAGCGACCTCATGCTCGACGTGCGCCTGAAGAACCCCGGTGACGAAATCACGCTCACCGTAAACCGCGGTGGCGAGGTGCTCGAGCTCAAGGTTACCCTGGGCTCCGACTCCGAGCAGGCAAGCGTCTCCCAGGGAAGTTGGCTTGATTCCCTTCGCAATTAATTGATTGGGGAAGGTAAGCGTAAGATGCTTGTGCGGGCGAGGGCGGAAAGCACGTCGCTAGTCCTCGCTGCAAAATGGGCTAGTTGGATGCAGCTGCGGAAACGCTCCTGAGCTTTCCGCCCTCGCCCTCGGGCACGTCGCAAGGCCGACGCCGCATAGCGGGTTCAGGCAGATGCGGCTGCGGAGACGCTCCTGAGCTTTCCGCCCTCGTCCTCGGGCGCACCATAATAACACCATCGAGCGCGGGCTCATTTTCGAGCCCGCGCCCTTATGTGCGCTGACTTCGGGTAATATGTATACGTTTAGGTTGTTTGACGACGAAGGGAAGGTCTCATGTCGGACGAGTATAAGTACAAGCGTGTGCTCCTGAAGCTGTCAGGTGAAGCTTTGGCCGGTGACATGGGCTACGGCATTGACCCGAAGGTCGTCGACGACTTGGCCGAGCAGATCGCCGAAGTCGTGAACGACGGCGTCGAGCTCGCCATCGTGGTTGGCGGCGGTAACATCTTCCGCGGCGTTGCCGGTGCAACCAAGGGCATGGACCGCGCTCAGGCTGACTACATGGGCATGCTGGCAACGGTCATGAACTCTCTTGCGCTGCAGGACTCCTTCGAGCGCCATGGTGTGTTCACCCGCGTCCAGAGCGCCATCACCATGCAGGAGGTTTCCGAGCCCTACATCCGTCGCAAGGCTGTGCGCCACCTGGAAAAGGGCCGCGTCGTCATCCTGGCGGCTGGTACGGGCAATCCCTACTTCACCACTGATACGGCCGCTGCTCAGCGCGCCTGCGAACTTTGCGTTGACGTTCTCATGAAGGCTACCAAGGTCGATGGCGTCTACGACTCCGACCCGAAGGTAAACCCCGATGCTCAACGTTTCGAGCGCATCAGCTACAAGGAGGTCATTGAGCGCGAGCTTCACGTCATGGACACCACGGCTACGGCTCTGTGCATGGACAACGACGTTCCGATGATCGTCTTTGACCTTACCAAGCGCGGCAATATATCCCGTGCTCTCAAGGGCGAGCCCATCGGCACCACCATCGAGTAAATCGATCACGCGGCTGCTCGGGGCGCGGCGCCTTCGCTCCAAGCAAAGCCGATTGAATGCGAAAGGGCGTGCGAAGACATATCACCAACAAGGGGAAAGGGACCAAGATGGTTGACGAGATTATGATGAACGTGGAAGAGAAGATGGAGAAGGCTCTCTCCGCTCTGGGCGACAACTTCGCCTCCGTACGTACCGGCCGCGCTAACGCGATGGTCCTCGATCGCATCCGCGTCGACTACTACGGCGTGCCGACCCCCATCAACCAGATGGCGGGCATCAAGACCCCCGAGGCTCACCTTCTGGTTATCGAACCCTGGGACAAGGGCGTCCTGCGCGCTATCGAGCAGGCTATCCTGCAGAGCGACCTGGGCGTGACTCCCTCCAACGACGGTGAGCGCATTCGCCTTCCCTTCCCCACGCCGACCGAGGAGCGCCGTCGCGACCTCGTCAAGCAGTGCAAGGGCCTGGCAGAGGACGCTCGCGTTGCCGTGCGCAATGCTCGCCGCGATGCTAACACCGCCATCGAGAAGGCCAAGAAGAACGACGGCCTGCCCGAGGATGACGCAAAGCGCGCCGAGGCCGAGGTTCAGAAGATGACCGACAAGTTCATCGAGAAGATCGACGCTGCCTTCAAGAAGAAGGAAGCCGAGGTTATGGAGATCTAAATCTCCTGGCAAAGGTATATTCGATTAACCCCGCCTTGTCGGGAGTTTAAGTTTCGGTAACCGTGTTTTTAGGATAGTTCGAGCATGCTAAACGAAACACTCGAGTACATATTTCCCAATCCGCCCGAGGGTCTTGATCCTCGGGCGCTTCGCATTGAGGCCGTGCCTGAGCACATTGCCGTCATTATGGATGGCAACGGCCGCTGGGCCAAGAAACGCGCCCTCAATCGCCTGCGGGGACACAAGGCCGGCATCGAAGCCGTGCGCGAAACTATTCGCTGCGCCTCCGACCTTGGTGTGCGCTACCTCACCATCTACTCCTTCTCCACGGAGAACTGGAAGCGTCCCGAAGAAGAGGTCGTCGGCCTGATGGACCTGTTCGCTAAAACCATGCTTGCCGAGGTGGACGAGCTTCATGAGGAGCGTGTCCGCGTGAAGACCATCGGGGATTTGAGCATTCTTCCACAGGAAACGCGCGATGCCTTCGACCTCGCCTGGGAAAAGACCAAGGGCAACGACGGCATGACGCTTGTGGTGGCGGTCAACTATGGTTCTCGCGACGAGATCATGCACGCTGTGCGCGAAGTTGCCGCACGCGCGGCCAGCGATGCCTTGGCGGGTATCGAGACCGAGGTGAGCGAGGAGCTGTTCGAGAGTTGCCTCTACACCGCCGATATCCCCGATCCCGAGCTGCTCATCCGCACCAGCGGCGAGATGCGCGTGTCGAACTACCTTCTTTGGCAGATCGCCTATTCCGAGTTCGTAGTCACCGACGTGCTGTGGCCCGACTTCGATCGCTACGAGC
>JAFXIM010000010.1 GCA_017533165.1 Eggerthellaceae bacterium | reverse complement strand
GCGCCCGCGCGCACCCGTAGGGACCAATCTGCAGCACGCCCGCAAAACCATTCGCTCAACGCACGCAGGCCTCGTTCATCACCGCGAAGCTCGGCTGCCGCGCACTTACAGGGCGGCGCACAGGGCGTCAAGCAAGGTGATGGCAAAATGCTGTGCCGATCTATCCTCACCCGCATCTTCCCACATACGGCCAGGCAATGCCACAGCCACACGGGCGGGAGCGCCCATCTCTGCACCGTGAGCGGCAGAACGCGCCGCGGAAATAGCCGTTTTGAGGCGTAAAGCCATGGTTTCGTCATCGGAATAGGCCACGCAGGGCACGGAATCAGCCGCGACGTCCGCGCCAGCAGGGCGCTCACCTTCGCGAACGACAACTTGCACGAGCAGCATGTTGGCATCGGGGGCTACCGAAAGAGACTCGGCGCTCACAATACGTGAGGCCGGGTTGGTTGCCAGCGCGAGGTTTGACATGCGCGACGCAACGCTACGCGCAAAGTCATCGGTGCCGAAGAGGCAGAGTGCGTTGGCCTCGAGCACATCAGCCGCGCGCGCGAAACCAAGGTGCAGAAGCGACTGCGCGGAACCCTTGCCCTCCCAGGAGTGATGCAGGTTGCGCAGCGCCGCATAGGTGTAGGCGCCGGCGATGCCGTCAGATGGCAGGCCCATGTTCTCCTGGAAGTTGCGCAAGGCAAGCTCGGTGTAGGCGCCGAAAATGGCGTCTTCATAGCCGCAGCCAAAGCCGAGCGCGCCAAGCGCCTGCTGCAGCTCGAGCACGTCGTGCCCGTGGAAATGCGGCATGCGCAGGTAAAGCGTGCGGTCGCCCAGATGGTAAGACGCATCTACCAAAGCTGCCCATACCTTCTCGGTTACCTCATCGGTTTCGGGGATGCCCACGTTGCGACAAAAGTCACGGATAGACTTGGCCGTAAGTTCGTCGTAAACACCCGTCACTTGCTCCTCGGTTAGGTGACCGATGAGCATAAGCCTGTTCTGGATGTCTTCGACAGCTGCGCCCGTATCGTTGAGCCTGATGGTCTTCATGCTACTTCAACCTGCTCACGAACCAGTCAGCCATGGAAATCAAAAGACCGCGCGCGTTCGACGGCTCCACCTTCTCCACCAGGCATGCCTTGGCTTTCTCAGTAAGCTCTTCAGCATAGTTGCGGGCGAATTCAACGGAACCGCTTTCCTCCATGATGGCAACCGCCTCGGCGAGCACGGCGGGATCCTTCTCCTTCGAGGAGAGAATCTCGATCAAGCGCTCGCGCTTGGGCGAATTTTGCAGAGCATGAACCACGACGAGCGTACGCTTGCCCTCGGTGATGTCGGATCGGAAGTCCTTCTGGGTGCTCTCCTCGGAACCGACAAGGTTCAGAAGGTCGTCTTGGATCTGGAATGCAAGGCCGGTGTCAAGGCCGAAGCTGCGCAGGGCCCCAACCTGCTCCTCGGTTGCGCCGCCGATGATGGCACCGAGCGCCAACGGCACCGCACCGGAGTAGAAGGCCGTCTTGTGCGTAGCCATGACGAGGTAGTCCTCGGGGGTGATGTCATATCGGGAGTCGCGTGCCCAGCCGATATCAAGCGCCTGACCCTCGATGGTTCGATGGGTCATGTCGATGAGCTCGGTGATCACGCGGACCTTGATGGAGTCGTCGAGCAGCGGGTCCTTGGCAACGGTGCCGTTGACGAGCGACAGGCCGAGGTCGCCCATGTTGATGGCCAGGCCCAAGCCCTCGCGCAGATGCAGACAAGGCTCGCCGCGACGCAGCTCGGCGCCATCGGCGATGTCGTCGTGAATGAGCGCGGCAGTGTGGAAGTGCTCGATGGCCGCAGCGGCAGACGTTGCCTTTTCCATGTTGCCGCCAACAGCGAGGCATGCGGCGAAGCTAATAAGCGGACGGTGGCGCTTGCCGCCGTTTTCGCTGTAGGTCAGAAGCGGTGCGTACAGATAACGATCCATATCGGGATGCGAGCCCGTCGGGATGTAGCCATTAACCAGATCACCCACCTCATCGGCGAAGCAGTTCAGGTATTCCTCGAATGATTTGGGCTGCTCTTCGGCACCCGCGATGATCTCGTTGATGTTCTTCATAACGCTTTCTTAATGGTTCGTTGCCATCATTACCCAAATTAAACATGATAGCACAAGTGTGTACAGGGCCTTGCAGGATGCACTAAAGGCAAGCCTCGACCCTCGTGCGATGAAGATAGGATCTCACCCGCGAGCAGCCCTCTTCCGCAGCTTTGACAGGCGCCGTTGTGCTACGATAGTCGCTGCGCGTTTTCATACGCGATCGATCTGGGGGCGTGGCGGAATTGGCATACGCAGCGGACTTAAAATCCGCCTCTTCGGATTGTGGGTTCGAGTCCCACCGCCCCTACCAGTTCCCAAATCAATCAGAAGCCCACAATACCTCGTCTGTCCATACAGGGGGCTCGAACCGATGAGGTGGAAAACCGTGAAGAAAACAGCCCAGTGGGCTGTTTTTAGGTTTTCGCCCGAAGGCGCTTGCGCCGAGGGGTAGAGCGTTGCGCAGAGCGCGACGCGGGAGTCCCACCGCCCCTACCAGTTCCCTTTGTTCATATGGAGAAGGTAAGCGCGCCTCACGAGCACGTCTTTCGCACGCAAGCCTACTCGGCCTTCTTCCTCCCCACGTGGCAAAAGTACATCACCAGGCCGACCAACACGCCGCCCACGATATTGCCAAGCGTCACGGGAATCAGGTTCGCCATGAAGAAGCTGCCAAAGTTCAGTACCGCCGTATTAATGCCAGCCTCAGCGATCATGCCCGCATAGGCAGCATTCATATTCGCGAAAATACCGGCCGGAACGTAGTACATATTGGCAACGCAGTGCTCAAAGCCTGCCAGCACAAAGCCCATGATGGGCACATAGATTCCCATGATGCGACCCGAGGTTTCCTGCGAGGTGTTGCCAAGATATACCGCAATGCACACCATCAGGTTGCAGAAGATGCCGAGAACAAAGGCATTGCCCCACGGCATGCTGGCTTTATTCGCCGCCACCTTCGCCGTGTACACCGCCAAGTCGCCGCCACCGATGTTGAGCTGCCCGAAAAACGCCATGCAAGCCGCCAGCGCCACCGCACCCACAAAGTTGCCCGCATAAACGATGGCCCAATTGCGCGCAAGCTTACCCCAAGTAATGCGGCCGTCAATGGCCGCGGTCACCATGAGGGCGTTGCCCGTGAAAAGCTCAGTGCCGAGCAGAATGACCATGATGAGTCCAATGGGGAAAATAAGGCCGGAGACCAGGCGCACCATGCCGGCGTCGGAAAGCGCATGCGCCGCAGTCGAGGAAGTCACCGCGCCAAGGCCGATCAACAACCCTGCAGCCACGCCGAGGACGAACAGCCTCCACGCAGGCGAGGCGGCCTTGCCAACGCTCGCGTTCATGTAGCCTTCGGTGATTTCCTTCGGTGTGAGTACTGCCACGATGTGCCCCTTCGCTCGGTGTTTGACGAAAGAGAGCATACCCTCCTCGCACGCTTTTCGGGCAGGCGATTCGGCAGACGAGGGCCGCTCAGCGAAGCGCGGCTAAGTGATGCCAGCAACTAAAGAAGTCAGCGAAGGTGAGCGCGCCCAAATGCACAGAGCTCAGCGAAGCGTGGCTTGAGCAGCGCGCACCACATGCGACATGAGCGTGATGGTGGTGACGGCTCCAAGACCGCCCGGCACGGGCGTGATGGCATCAACCACGGGCTCGACAGCAGCCAGGTCCACGTCACCGCAGAGCCTACCTTCTTCATCGAAGTTGATACCCACGTCAAGCACCGTCTGCCCCGCGCTGAAATAGTCGGCATCATACGCGCGGGCGCGACCCGTCGCGCACACCACGATGTCAGCCGCACGGCATACGGCTGGCAAATCGGCTGTACGAGAATGGCACAGGGTAACCGTGGCATTGCGGTCGAGCAGGAGCATGGCCACAGGCTTGCCGATGACCAAACTGCGGCCGATGACCACGACGTTTTTGCCCTCGACGGGGATGTCGTAGTGATCGAGTACCTCGATACAGGCCTGTGCGGTTGCCGGCGGGAAGCCCTCGCCCGCACCGGAGAACACTGTGGCCAAAGAGGCAGCGGTAATGCCATCGATGTCCTTCTTGCCAGCGAGCAGCTCGCATGCAGCGGCCTCGTCGATGTGCTCCGGCAGGGGGCGGAACATCAAGCAGCCGTGGATGGCAGGGTCGTTGCTGACCTCGCTCAAGACGGCGGCAAGCTCAGCCTGCAAAGCATCTTGCGGCAGTACGAAGTGACGAACGGCAATACCAAGCGCGTCGGCACGCTTGAGGGCAGTACGCTCGTAGGAAAGGTCGTCAGGGCGCTCGCCCATGCGCACGATAGCCAACGTCGGCGTGACGCCCTGGGAAGCAAGCGCCTCCACACGCGCGATGAGATCCGCGCTCATCTTGGCGACGATGTCCTTACCGGTGAGAAGCTGTGCCATGGTATGCCTCTTTCGCTCACAATGCGCCCGTCATTCGTATTCGACCACGCCATCATAACGTGCACGCAAACGAAAAGGGCGCTGGCCGAAGCCAACGCCCCTGAAATCACTCCGAGTGAACTGGAGTCTGCTTTGCGCAGGGTAGTCCGCTTATCGCAGGACGATCCGCTTAGCGCAGGAGAAGAACTAGCCGCGAAGAGCAGCGCGCTTCTCGTTGAGCTCCTTGATGCTCTTGTCCCACATCTTGTAGAAGGGAAGAACGTCGAGGGTAGCAACAACAGCGAGAACAGCCATGACGGCGAACACTGCCATACGCTCGGTGGAGCCACCAACAGCAGCCTGAACAGCAATGTTGAGCAGGGAGCCGAAGACGATGGCGAAGTTAGCGAAGGACAGGTTGAGCGGGTAGTTCTTGG
>JAFXIM010000091.1 GCA_017533165.1 Eggerthellaceae bacterium | reverse complement strand
ATCTCGATCCCGCAGATAGCGCAGCCGTTAATGCGCGACGCGTTCAGGCGTCGAGCGATCCTCATCCGTCTCGCTGCCTAATTGGCGGTAAGAGCGTCACCGTTCTAAAGGCAGCTGTAGTCTGCATGAAGGAAGAGTGCGGTAATCTTGACGAGCTTGTGCCCGGTTGGGCTGCATTCATTCGTAAACGATTGTATTTGATGTGTGATGACGGGCTACTTGAAGTGCTCGAGGTAAAGCCCGATGGTAAGAAGGCTATGGATGCCAAGTCGTTTGCTGCCGGTTTGCAGCAGCTGAAGTCAGGCGTGGAATGGAGCAGGGCAGATGTCTGATCAACCCGAAAGGAAACAGGGTTCTTATAAGGGCGAGCGAAAGTCTTACGGGGATCGTAAGCAGCCGGGTGGTGACAAGGGAAGGTCTTTCGGCGACAAGGGTCGCAGGTCTGACCAGGCTTCCAAACCCTATCGCAAAGACGATGGCGAAAAGCGTTCCTATCGCAATGACGGTGAGAAGAAGCCTTACGACAAAGATCGCAAGTTCGACGGCGAGCGCAAGCCGTTCAACAAGGATCGAAGGCCTTCCGATAAAGATGAGCGATCTCGCGAGGGTGCGGGTCGCAAGTTCGACGGCGATAGAAAGTTCGACAAAGAGCGTAAGTTCAGCAAAGATCGCAAGTTCGACGGCGAGCGTAAGTTTGATCGCGATAGAAAATACGACGCTGATCGCAAGCGCAGCTTTGGCGATCGCGCAGAAGAAGGCGTTGAGCCTGGACGCGACGGCCATCGCGGTGACAAGGCCCATCGTTTCGGGTCTTCGAAGAAGGACCAAGCTAGGATGGGTTACCAGGGACGCAAGTCTTTTGATGCGTCGAGTGCCGTGTCTCCTGCTCGTTTGGCGGCTTTGAAGGTTTGCACTCAGCTGCGAAAGCGCGATGCATTTGCACAAGACCTCATTGATAAGTACATCGATGATTCTTCCATGAAGGCGGAAGATCGAGCGTTTGCGACCAAGCTGGTGTTGGGAGTAGTAAGCTCGCGCGGTACGCTTGATGATATTCTCGATCGCTGCATGAACGACCCTTCCGATGTAAAGGAAGATGTTCGTGATGCTTTGCGCATCAGCGCTTATGAGATCGTGTTTCTGCAAAAAGGACCTCACGCCGCAGTTGATCAAGGCGTAGAGCTTGTTCGCACCTTTGCCCCTAAAGCTTCTGGCGTTGCCAATGCGATCCTCAGGAAGGTGGTGACCGCGAAAGACGATTTCCCCTTCGGAGATCCCATGCGTGAAATGGATGCGTTCGCGCGTCAACACTCGTTCCCGTTATGGCTTGCCGAAGAACTCGTGGCCACTATGGGGCCGGACGAGGCGCATTCGTTCATGGAGGTCTGCAATGAGCCCGCTCCCGTGTTTATCGCTTTGAATGAGGCGCGTGGAGGAGAGGACGTTCTCGGGACGCTTACCGCCGCTCATGATGAGCCTAAGAAAGTGGTTCTTGAGGGTATTGAGATTCCGGGTTGCTTCAAGCTCAACAGCGGTCAGGTGCTCGCCGACGGGCGTCTTCGCCGTCTGTTGAACAACGGCCACCTCCTGGTCTCAGATGCGGCTTCTCAGGCTGTTTCAAGCATCGTGCTTCCTGAAAATAAACCCTCGAGCATGCTGGAGATTGGCGCGGGTCGAGCCACCAAGACAATTCTGATTCAGAGCAATGCCCTGCGTAACTGGGGTAGTCAGATCGAGGATTACGTAACGCTCGACAACCATGCGTTCAAGACGAAGCTTCTCACTGAGCGAGCGCAGCAGTACGGAATCAACGTTTCCGAAGCGTTGACCGGCGATGCTACGGCTCTGGAAGAGGTGCTCGGCGAGCGTAAGTTCGACGCCGTGTTCATCGACGCCCCTTGCACTGGCTTGGGCACGTTGCGACGTCATCCCGAGATTCGCTGGCGCCTTAAGCCTGAAACTATTGACGAGTATGCCGAACTCGGTCTTTCCATGCTCAAGGAAGCCTCCAAGCACGTAAGCAAGGGCGGGACGCTTTCCTATGCCACGTGCACCATCACGACGAAAGAAAACGTCAGCGTTGTGAAGCGCTTCTTGGAAAGCCCTGAGGGCTCTGGATTTAAGCTGCTGCCCATCAACGGAAAGGCAGCTTTCAGCTCTCGCTTGAGTTCGGATGGAAGCGACGCGCACTTCGCCGTTAAAATGATCAATTTGAATGACTAACTAGT
>JAFXIM010000090.1 GCA_017533165.1 Eggerthellaceae bacterium | reverse complement strand
GATTATGTGGCGTGACTGGAGTTCAGACGTGTGCTCTTCCGATCTCCTTGGACATGCTCCAGGCTATGACCACCGGGCATGATGGCTCAATGACCACCTTGCACGCCAACTCTCCCCAAGACGCCATCGACCGTCTGATAACCATGGTCCGCTATGCGGTTGATCTTCCAGTTGATGCCATCGAGGCGCAGATTGGCAACGCCTTTGACCTGGTGGTTCAACTCTCCCGATCCAAAGAAGGCGCTCGCTTCGTATCGGAGATCGTCGAGATGTCCTTCGATCGCCAAGTCAGGCGAGCGAAGGTGCGTCGCCTGTACTTGCGAGAGTCCTTTGATACGCGCGGTGAATGGACCGCCTGTCCGGACTTGGTCTCCACCTTAGCAAATCGTGGATTCGCTGAGGAAGAGGAGGTGCGTGCATGGTGTCTGCAGGCTTGTGTTTAGCGACAGTGGCTGTTGCCCTTGCCGCCGTAGCGGGGTTTGCCGCATCGCAGGGGCTTTTCGAGGCGGGCGTCCGTACGTACAGGCATTCCCTTGCCATGGAGGCAAGCGGAGCCGATGGCTTCCGTCTGTTCATTCAAAACGGCTGCAAGCCCCTGTTGCCCCTGAGCGAGCTTTCGCTTCGCTCTCATCGGTTGGAAGAAGCTTGCGCTGAGCTGGTCGTATTGGCGGAGGAGAAGACGGGCCTCAACTTTGGCAGCTGCTCTCTGATGTCTTGGCTTCTTGCCGTCTCTGCGTTTGCGTGCGTGGTGGCAGGCTTTATTTCGTCATCCCTCGTCGGCGGCTTGGCGTGTGCGATTTGCCTTGTGGTCGGTTGTTTCGGGGCGGCTCGTACGGCGGCCGAGAGCAGGGCGGAAGAAGTGCGCGAGGCGGTGCCTTCGGCGCTGCGATCCATGGGCGTGTGCTTTAGGGCCGGCTTGTCCTTGCAGCAAACCCTCAAGCAGGTTTCCCAGGAGGTACAAGGGCCCTTGAGTGATGCCTTCGCCAGTGCTGCCTACGTATTGGAGACGGGCGGCTCGGTTCCCGAGGCACTCGAGGTGCTCAAGGAGCGGTCTCTTTCGAGTGAGCTTGCCTTCGTTTGCGTGGCGCTTAAAGTCCAGCATTCTGCGGGCGGCAGCTTGGGCCCGGTACTTGAAGCGGCTCGCGAATCGGTTCAAGACGATATTGAGCTCAAGCGGTCTCTGCGCGTGCAGACGTCTCAGGCGCGGCTTTCCGCTCGGATAGTTACCGTGATGCCCTTTTTGCTCATAGCGCTGTTTTCCCTGATGAGCGAAGGCTTCCTCGACCCCTTCTTCAACAGCGTTGCGGGCTTTGCGCTCCTTGCCCTTGCTCTGCTCATGCAGCTTGTCGGCGTTACTTTGGTGAGGCGCATGCTTGATGTGAAGGTGGGGTGAGTTTCATGGGTTTCTGCGAAACGGCTTTGTGCTTTGCGGCGTGCGCGTTTGCTGCGCTCGCTGGATTTGCCGCTCGGGACGACGTGGCGGCTAAGCTGCGCGTGAAAGGCTACCGGAGAAAGCTCGGTGCCGAGCGTCAGCCGATGCAGCTGAGCTTGGGAGCTAAGCCTGACGCGCTTGATCACGTGCTGGCTTTGGCGGTGGAGCTTTCCCGTCGAAACCAAGCTCAAGGCTCAAAGCGCTCAACTCTGGCGCGCTTATGCGAGCCAGATGGTTTGGAACAGCGCTGTCTTTTGGCTGGTTTGGCGCGCACCGTCAGTGCGCTGGGCTTTTTCGAGGCTCGGCTGACGGTGGCGCTTGCGAGCGCTGCATGCGGCTTCGTGCTGGGCTTTATGGGCTCGAGCACTTTGGCTTTGCTGCTTGCATGTGCGGGCGCAGCTTTCGGATGGCTTCTTCCCTCGCATGCCTTGACGGCAAAGGCCAGGCAGCGTGTCGACGACGTGGAGCGGTGTCTGCCGGAGATGCTTGACGTGGTTTCCCTGGGTCTTCGAAGCGGCTTGAGCTTCGATCGGTCTCTTGGGTTCTACCTGGACAATTTCGACAACGTTTTGGCAAGTGCCATGCGCTCGGCGCACGATCAGTATTCCCAGGGACTCGTTGCTCGAGATGAGGCTTTGGCCAACATGGCCGCCTCCTTCGATTCGCCGGCCCTTTCCCAGGTGGTGGGCAGCATCATCCGCTCGCTTCGGTTTGGAGCCTCCCTTGCTGAACCGCTTGAGGACGCAGCGCGCCAGACGCGGGCCAACTACAAGGCGCGCAAGGAGGAGGAGGTTGCAAAGGCTCCGGTCAAGATGATGGTTCCCACGGGCGCGCTTATTTTGCCTGCCATGCTGATATTGGTGCTGGGCCCTGTGATGCTCGAGCTAGCGGGAGGCATGTAGTCGCCTCTCCCGCAGGTAATTCGACTGTCATCAAAGTTACGAAAGGAGATGGAAATGGGAATTGAGAGTACGAAAGCAAGGCTTTCGACGCCCTTGCTGGTGGTTGCCGCAGCGGGTCTAGTCCTGGGCCTTCTGTTCGTGGCGGTCGCCTGCCAGGCGCAAGGGGGATGGGCGGCGCGATTTGCGGACTTGCCCAGACGGGACGGCCTCAACGTGAGCGACTATCCGCTCGATGAGGCCTTTATAGCGGACATGATTTCCAAGCGCCCTGACTCCTACGAGCACCCCTATACCTACATGGCGGCTGATGGCGAGGCTTCGGTGCATATCCAAGATGTCATGGAGAGGGGTGGCGTCCGCTATGAGCTTCGCGAAGTCGCCGCTGCCGAAGAAGACAAGTTCTGGCAGAGGCCCGCGAAGTCCGTCACCGTGCAGGTGACCAAATCCGTCCCCGCTGCTGATGTCCAGAACGCCCTGAGGTATTTTCCCGTAGACATAGGCTACGAGCAAGATGGCTTTACCGGCACGCTCGCGCGAGGCACGCAGGTGTCGTCTCAAGCGGAAACCGAGGTCTTGACCAGGCAGGTTGACAGAGTCGTCAGTTTTTCGGGACTTCCGAACAACGATGCGAGCAGCTTGCCGCAAACGCAAAGCTTTGAGGTTTCTTCGGCCGACGGCTCGGTGGTAAAGGCCCTTGATTTGTCCGATGTCAGTTACCAGGTGGAGTCGTGGGCTCCTGACGGAACGCCGGCGAGCTATACGGCCATTGCGAACTACCGCGGCGTCGAGGACTACCTCACCACGCCCGGCTATGCCATCACCTATGCCTACGAGGGCGAGG
>JAFXIM010000089.1 GCA_017533165.1 Eggerthellaceae bacterium | reverse complement strand
GGGATGTGCTCGCGGGCATGATCGGCGGGCTTTTGGCCCAGGGCGTGGCGACCTTCGAGGCGGCACATGCGGGTGTGGTCCTTCATGCTCGTGCGGGTCTTGCCGCAGCCGAGGACCTCACTGACATTTCCGTCGTACCCGAGGACCTGATAGCCTACCTCCCGCGCGTTTTGAAAAGCCTGAGCGCTTAACGCGCAAGCCGCCTGCCCACCCGAAGGCTGAGATCAAACAAGCCCAACTCAACGAACGCACCACGTTGCCTTCTCGCGGTGTTGACATCCTCTTCGCGCACCGTTGTGGCGCGGCTGGCTCGCTGCACAATGGACTTTGCAATCAATCGACAAACGTAGCCAATCGAAGAATGCAAAGGAGTGTGCGACATGAGTACTGTGGGAAAACGCGATTGGGGAATGGTCGCGGCGGGTGTTGCGCTTGCCATCGTAGGCGTTGTGTTTTTGGTGTCCCCGGCGCTTACTTTGGTGACTTTGGCAGTTGTGGCAGGCGTTGCCCTGTTTGCGATCGGTCTCGTTGACGCCATTTTGTATTTCCGCTATCGCAAGGATCGCAAGCTTACCCGCTGGGCTTTGGCCTATGCCGCCATTGACATGGTGCTTGGCTTTGCGCTGCTGATCCATCCTCTGGTTTCCGCAGCGGTCATCCCGTGGATCGTGGGAGCGTTTCTGGTGGTAGCCGGCGTGTTCGACATCATCGCAGCGTGGCAGATGCATCGCGGTAAGGACGTGCTGCGCATCGAGGCGGTAAGCGATTTGGGCGTCGATATGGTGATCGATGAATCCGAAGGTTGGGGCTGGGTGCTGTTCGGCGGCATTTTGGCCATCGCCGTGGCGGCCACCTTCTTCCTGATGCCGGCCTCCTTTGCCCTGTTCCTCTCCTTCTACCTGGTGGTGCGCGGCATCATGCTGGCAATCTACGGTCTGACCGCAAACCATATGGTGGTCGAGGCTCAGGCAATGTAGTTGGATAGAGAAGGTAAGTGCCCGCCAATCAAAGGCGCCGCCGCCGATACACGGTGGCTCTGGTAAGGCGAAGATGGGTGTTTGAGTGGCTTTTGTCGTCAAGTGCCCGCCTTCGCCTATACTTGTCTTAAGACCTAAGACAACAGGAGGAAGCCGTGCAGTCGAGCCTTTTCGATGAGCAGACCCTAGCCCAAACCCTGGTAGATCCCGCCGAGCGCGCTGCCGCGCTGCGCAAGGAAATCGAGCACCACACCTATCAGTACTATGCGCTTGATGCGCCTGAGATTTCGGATGCGGCCTTTGACTCGCTCATGCGCGAGCTGCGCGAGATAGAGGCGGCTCACCCTGAGCTGGTGGATCCTTCTTCGCCGACGCAGCGCGTGGGCGGTTACGTGGGGGAGCAGTTTGCTCCGGTAAGGCATGCCAAGCGCATGTATTCGCTCGACAACGCCATGGACCTCGATGAGCTTGACGCCTGGATGGCGCGCGTCGAGGAGGCCTATGGCAGCCTGCCGCCTCTGTGCTGCGAGCTTAAGATCGACGGCTCGTCCATCGCGCTGAGCTACGAGGGTGGCGTGCTTGTTCGCGCGGCAACGCGAGGGGATGGAAGCACCGGCGAAGATGTCACAGCCAACATGCGCACGGTGAAGGACGTTCCTCTGCGTCTGCGCGAAGAGGCGCTTGGCGGTCTGCGCCAAGCTGCCATCGAGCTGCGCGGCGAGGTATATATGCCCAAGGCGAGCTTTGACGCGCTCAATGCTGCGGCTGAGGCCAATGGCAAGCAGGCTTTCGCCAACCCGCGCAACGCCGCGGCGGGTAGTCTGCGCCAGAAGGACCCAACTGTCACTCAGGGTCGCGACCTGTCCACCTTCATGTACGCCGTGGCTGACGAAGCTGCTTTGGCCGCATCTGGTCAGTGGGAGCTTTTGCAGTGGCTGCGTGAGGCGGGCTTTCACGTGAATCCTGACGTTAAGCTGTGCCAATCAGCTCAAGAGGTGCGCGATTTCTGCAAATACGCGCTCGATCGTCGTGAGCAGCTTCCCTATGAGATCGACGGTGTGGTGGTGAAGGTGAACTCCTTCGTGCAGCAGGAAGCGCTCGGTTTTACGGCGCGTGCTCCGCGCTGGGCCATTGCCTTTAAGTTCCCGCCCGAGGAGAAGACCACGCGCCTTCTGGATATCACCGTGCAGGTGGGCCGCACGGGCGCGCTCACGCCCGTTGCCGAGCTGGAGCCCGTGGTGGTTGCCGGCTCCACTGTGGCGCGATCCACCCTTCACAACCTCGACGAGGTGCGCCGCAAGGACGTGCGCATAGGCGATACCGTCATCGTGCGCAAGGCAGGCGACGTCATTCCCGAAGTGCTGGGGCCGGTGCTGAGCCTTCGCCCTGCGGATGCCGTCGAATGGGATATGCCTGCCGTATGCCCGAGCTGCGCAAGCCCGGTTATCCGCGAGGAGGGCGAGGTGGCCTTCCGCTGCATTTCCATCGATTGCCCCGCCCAGGCTCTCGAGCGCCTGCAGCATTGGGCAAATCGTGGCGCGCTTGACATTGATGGCATGGGCGAGGAAATCATCCGTCGCTTGGTTGATGGTGGGCGTTTGTCCGATGTTGCCGACTACTATTCGCTTGACGAAGTGGAGCTGGCCCAGTTAGACATGGGCCGCCTCAACAAGGAAGGCCAACCCATCCGGCTGGGCTCTACGGTAGCTAAGAAGCTTGTTGCGGCGATCGACGCCAGCCGTTCGCGCGGTTTTGCGCGGACGCTGTTCGGCATCGGCATTCGCCATGTGGGAAAGACTACGGCGGAGGTGCTCGCAGCTCGTTTCCCCAACATCGACGCGCTCATGGCGGCGAGCGAAGAGGAGCTCGCCGAGGTGGAGGGCGTCGGACCCAAGATGGCGCGCAGCATCTTTGTGTTCCTGCGCACACCGGACAACCAGGCGGTGCTCGAGCGGCTGCGTGCAGCTGGCGTTTGCCTTGCGGACGAGGCGTCCGAGCCCGGTGAAGAGCTGCCGCAGACCCTGGCGGGGCTTACTTTCGTGCTAACGGGCAGCTTGGTCGAGAGCGGCATGACACGCGACGAGGCCGGATCTCGCCTCAAAGCCATGGGTGCGAAGGTAAGCGGAAGCGTCTCGAAAAAGACGAGCTACGTTATTGCCGGCGAAGCCGCAGGCAGCAAGTACGACAAGGCTGTCAGCTTAGGCGTTCCCGTGCTCGACGAGGCGGCCTTCCTGCGCATTCTGGAAACCGGCCAGGTAGGCGAGTAGTTATCGGACGGGCAAGGTAGGCGGCATGTGTGCTAAGAAGCGAGCAAACTGGTCCAAGCAGAAAGCGGATTTCAACTCACGCCTTGGCGGGGGAGGGGGAGTTTCGTCGCTTGACGACCTGTTCGCGAGGGAAGACCGGCGCAAGGATGAGGCGGTTTTGCGTCGTGAGAGCGATTTGCGTGTGAAGGCTTGCGAGTCGAAGAACCGCTACGCGCACCTCGACGAGGCCGAGGAAGCCCTGGATTGGTGCGAATCGCGCGGCAAGCGTGGCTTGAGCATCTACGAGTGCCCCTATTGCGGCGGCTGGCATCTCACCTCGAAACCGCGCAGGGATTAAGCGCAGCGATGAGGCGGATTTTAAATCCTCTGGCCTGCTTGCCTGGCTTCTAGAAACCGACGAAAAGCATAAGGGCCGCGCTCGCTACACACTGTCTTTTATCTGTTTGCGCCCATGCGCGAGGTGGTAGTAAGCGATGGTGGCGATGGCCAGCAGGGCCAGCAGCAGGAAGCTCACCTGATAACCGGCAATGGGGATCACGAAGCCGATGAGGACGGGGCCCGCGCCATAACCTGCATCCATGCAGATGAAGAAGGTGGAGTTTGCCTTGCCGAGCTCGTTGGAGCCTGCAAGCTTGGGCACGGTTGCCTGTACGGTGGAATGAGTGACGCCCACGCCGAAGCCGAGCATTGCGGCAGACGCCAGCAGCACGGCGCCGTTATAGGCGAAGGCGAGCATCGCCATTCCCGCCGCAATAGCGGCGATGGTCAGATACATGATGGAGTTTTCGCCCTTGCGATCAAGGCGGCGGCCCATGGGCGGGCGCGTTGCCAGAAGGGCTACGGAGTACAGCAGGAAGTATATGCTGGCGGCGGACACCAGATCACGCTCTTCTGCCAGCAGGGTGAGGTAGCTTACCACCACTGAGTACCCGAGCATGACGAGGAACATCACGAAGCACAGGGGGAGCGCCTCGACCGATATGAAGCTGCGAATGGAAAGCCCGCCTTTCTCGGCCCCCTGCACGCTCTCATCCTGCGCTGAGACCCTGCCTGCGCCTTGGGTCCGAGCCGGGATCTGCGGCTGGGGGACCTTGGCGAAGCAGCAGGCGGCAAGGGCCATGATGCTCATGACGAAGGTGAGCAGAAACACCATGAAGAAGCTTGTGCCCGCATCCATGAGCAGCATTCCCACCATAGGGCCGACGCCCGTTGCCAGCGCTTGGGACATGGAGAAGTATCCAATGCCCTCGCCCCGACGACTTGCCGGCACCAAGATGGCGGCTGCTGCTGCCAGGGAGCCGGTCTCGATGCCGAAGCCGATGCCGTGGATGATGCGCACGAAGTAAAGGAAGCCCATCCCGAGGTCGACCAGGTACAGGCCCGATGCCACGCAGATTATGCCCGCGCCGATAACGATGGCTCTCTTCAGGCCCCATTTGTCGATCTTGCCGCCGAAGGCAATGCGCGCGAAGATGGCCGCAACGATGTAGGAGGTGACCATGGATCCCGCGACGCTGTGGGTGACGCCGTAGGTCGCCATGGTATATTCGACGATCTTAACGGCGATGAGGTAGTAGACGAGCGCTGTCAAGAAGTTGGCGGCGGTGAGAACGATGAAGCTGCGCGTCCAGAGCTTTTCCTTGGGCGCGTTTTCGCTGAGCGACATGGGGATCTCCTTGTGAGCTGCTTGTGGTGCGGTCGCGTTTTGCGGCAGGCCAAACAAACATTTTACACGAGACCGCCTTGCCGAACCGCCGCGGGCTCCTGCAAAGACGAGGCGCTCAAGTCGCGCTACAATGCGACTGTCATGTAGGGGCGACCGTGAGAGAGCGCATTTGACCGCACCATCCGAAAACAAACGCATCGTGCTGGCCTTTTCCGCGGGCTGGGTTGCCGCGACCCTGTTCACGGCGGTCGCAGCAAGTGCCGTGCCCGCCATCGCCGCCATCGCCTCCTCGGCTGTCCTGATGGCGCTTTTCCTCCTTTCCGCCTTCGTGTATAACAGGTTCACGAAAAAAAGGGGCCCTTCTCGGGAAGAGCCTGGTTCCGCGATCCCTCTATCGCAGCCTCCCTCTGCCATGAGCTTGGAGCGCCGCTGCGAGCTCTACGCAAGGAGTCGCGATCTCACCCCGCGCCAAAGCGAAGTGTGCTACCTGCTCGTTGTAGGCAAGTCGGTAAACGACATCGCGGACGAGCTTTACATCTCCAAAGACACCGTGAAGACGCACGTGAAGTCCCTTTACGCCAAAACGGATGCGCATTCTCGCCAGGAGCTCATTGCCGCCGTGTATGCCTACGAGGCTTAGGTGAAGCGTCTGCTCCACCTTGCCGTAGCGGATCAAGTCCACATTCTCCCAGATCAGAGCAACATCCACCAATATACCCCCGATGGGTGATGGCATCCTTTCGTGCATTCGGGCACCATGTACGCTGAAATAATTGCAAGCTGATCCGCCGCAAGGCAGGAGGCCCTCATGAACAAGAAGATGAAAAAGCGCCTCGGAGTGGTTTCCGGCGTCGTCGTCATCACGCTTATTCTCACGCTCGCCATCGTGGGCGGCAACACCGCAGCCAAATCCGTTTCCGTTGCCGAGGCCGCCGCTGGCAGCATGGCAAATCAGAAGATCCAGGTTTCGGGCAATGTGGTGGACAACTCCTTCTCTACCGAAGGCAACGTGCTCACCTTCCGAATCTATGATCCCGAAGGCGATCCCGGCACCGAGCTTGCCGTGCGTTACGAGGGCGCCGCATCGGCCACCTTCGGAAACGACGTGACCGCCATCTGCACCGGTCGCGTCGGATCTGACGGCGTATTGACCGCAACCGAAATGGTCACCAAGTGCCCCTCTAAGTACGAGAACGCTGACGCCGCACTTGGCGTCGCGCAGCTTATCGGCTACGGGGACGAGGTCGTAGGTACGGTGGTGAAGGTAAGCGGCCCGGTTAAAGCCGGCACTTCGGTCGCTGCCGGCCAGGGCGATCGCTTCGTCATCGTCGACGCGGACGATGCGAACGCTGGCCTTCCCGTGCTCTATGACGGCGCACTCTCCGACGAGGTGAGCGATGGTGCCGTAGTTGTGGTTACCGGCTTTATGACCAATGACGGCAAATTCTCCGCATCTGACGTAGCTTTGGAGGCGTAAACCTATGTCTACCTTTGGACTTATCGCGCTGCTCACGGGATTTGCTGCCTGCTTGGTTTCTCTGGCGTGTCTGGGTGCCGCGCATATCGGCTGCCAGAAGAACGCTTCATGGTGGCGGAGTGCGGAATGGGGCGGCCGCGTGGCCGTGCTCGCAAGCGCGGTGGCGCTTACCTTCTGCTGCGGCCTTATCGTGTTCTGCCTGCTCTCGGGCGACAACACCATTCAGTACGTGGCGCAGAACCGATCGAACGCCGAGGGAGCCTTGGGCGTTCTGTACAAGGTTTCGGGCTTGTGGGCCGGTCGTCAGGGCAGCTTGCTTTTCTGGGCTTGGCTTATCGCCGTGTTCTCCGCGCTCGTGGTGCTGCGTACGGGCAAGTCCCCGCGTCCGCTTGACGATGGCGCCATCGTGATCATGCAGCTGGTGCTTCTTGCATTTGCGGGCGTGCTTTTGTTCTCCGAGTCCAACATGCCCTTCATCTTCACCGATCCCAAATTCATCGGTGAAAACGGCGAGCTTGTCGGTGCTGCCTCTATGTGGGGTATGAACACCCTGCTCGAACACTGGGCGATGGCTGTTCACCCGCCGACCTTGTTCGTCGGCTATGCGGGCCTCACCGTTCCCTTTGCCTACGCCATTGCGGCGCTTATCGTTGATGACGACTCGGCGGAGTGGGTTGTGTCCTCAACGCCTTATGCCATGTTCTCGTGGTTGCTTCTGGGCGTTGGCATCGGCCTGGGGTCGGTATGGGCCTATGTGGTTTTGGGCTGGGGTGGCTACTGGGGCTGGGATCCGGTTGAGAACGCCAGCTTGCTTCCCTGGCTCGTAGGCGTGGCCCTTATCCACAGCTTTACCATCTATCGCAAGCGTGGGGCTTTCAAGCGTTGGAGCGTCATGTGCGCATGCCTCACCTTTGCCTTTGTCATCCTGGGCACCTTCATCACACGCAGCGGCTTGGTCCAGTCCGTGCACGCCTTTGAGGGCGATCCGGTTTCCCTGGTGCTCTTCCTCGCGCTCATCGTATGCTCGGTTTTGGCGGGTGCTTTCGGCTTGGCTTTCCGCCGCCACAGCTTCGGTGCTGCCGTCGACGGGGGCGATGATGTCGAAAGCCTCACCTCTCGCGATGCCGCGTACTACGTAAACAACCTGGTCATGGTGGCGCTTGCCTTCCTTCTGGCGTACATGACCATCTCAAGTGCCCTGCCGAGTTTCTTGCCCTTCGGTGGCGAAGCTCTGACGGCGGGGACCTACAACGCCATCGCGCGGCCTTTGGGCATTATCTACCTGGGGCTTTTGGCCGTATGCCCGCTGCTTTCCTGGGGAAAGACCGAAGGAGCTGAATTCTTCAAGCGCGCCAAGGTGCCGGGTCTTTGCGCTCTCGTGCTGTTTGCGTTGCTTATGGCTTACTTCGTGACCTACTGCATCCCCGCCTATGAAGGCATCGCGCAAGGTGGTGGCTCGGCTGCCATCGAGCTGGCCGAATATGGCCCCGCCTGGTATTACTACCTGCTCACGGTGGTGGGCTTTGCCGTGGCAAGCCTGCTTTTCTTCAACGCGGGCTTTATGGTGGTGCGTGCTGTTCGCAAGTTCGCTGCCGCAAAGGATACGCGTTCCAAGCGCATGCTGCTTCCCTCTCTTGGCGGAGCCGTGGCGCACACTGCTATGGCCGTTATCCTGGTCGGCCTCATCGGTTCGTCGATGTATGTGACGGAAAAGGCCGGCTACCTTGATTATGACATTGTGAACGACTCCTGCGCGGCGGCCTTCACCGTCAAGGAATATGAGCTCGTCTATACGGGTAACGTCGTCGATCCTTCGGAAAACGGTGACGACATCTTCTACACCGTCATGCTCGACGCCTATAAGGACGGAAAGTTTATCGGCTCGGTTGAGCCCACCGTTCAGCTGGTGCAGTCCACGCAGCAGCAGAAGCTTGTCGCCAGCGTTATCAGCATGCCGACCGAAGATCTCTTCGTGGTCTACCGCGGCGTCAACATGGAGGGTGACTTCGCTCTCGATGTGCGCGTGAACCCCCTGATCTCGCTTGTGTGGGTAGGCTTTGGCATGCTTATGCTGGGCGGGCTCATCGCTCTGTTCGGACGTCGCTCGGTTTCCGCGGTGGCGAAGGTACGCGGGGAGGAGCTCGAGGCGGGGATTGACGCCAAAGCGAGCGGATCCGCGAAGCGTGAGGCCGAGGCGTGCGACGATAAGGCGTGCGACGATAAGGCGGGGGATGCCTGATGACTGGGCACAACGCTGTGGTGGTGCGCGCCCTAAGCAAGCAGTTCGGAAGCCGCAAGGCGGTCGATCGCGTGAGCTTCGAGCTTCCGCAGGGAGCTTTCCTTTCTGTGTTCGGGCCCAACGGCGCGGGAAAGACCACGCTTCTTCGCATGCTGGCTACGCTGGCCCGTCCCACGTCGGGGGAGATCTCTGTTGGTGGCATCGACGTGCGTGAGGAGCCCGAGGAGGCGCGCGCTTCCATCGGCCTCATCTCGCACGAGGCCATGCTCTATCCTGACCTTACCGCTGAGGAAAACCTCGTCTTCTATGGCGAGCTCTATGGCGTGGAAGACCCTAAGCGCCGCGCTGTCGAGTTGCTTGATGCAGTTGGCCTGAAGCACCGCAGGCTCGATGTCGTGCGCACCTTCTCGCGCGGCATGACGCAGCGCGTTGCCATTGCCCGCGCGCTTGTGAACGACCCGAGCGTGGTGCTGCTTGACGAGCCCTATGCGGGTCTTGATCCCCATGCCGTCGAGGTGTTCGACGAGCTCATCGAAAGCGTGAGACAGGACCGTACCTTCATCATGGTCAGCCATGACCTCGAAAAGGGGCTCTCCCTTTGCACGCACACCTTGCTTCTTGCCAAGGGCCGCGTGGTGAGCTTTGCCGAGCGCGACCAGATCGATGCGGATGAGTTCCGCGCGCTGTACCGGTCAACCGTGGGATGCGGGGTGGCGTAGATGAAAACGCCGTCTGCTTTTGCCCAGTATCGCACCCTTCTCAAAAAGGACCTCAAGGCGGAGTTTCGCTCGAAGGACATGGTTGTGTCGATGGGCATCTATGCCGTCCTCGTGATCGTGGTGTACGGTGTGGCGCTTTCCTTCGCCAAACCGGGGTCGGAGTTTATCGAGGTTTCGGGGGGCCTTCTGTGGGCCATGGTGGTGTTCACCTCGCTTCTGGGACTCAATCGATCCTTCTCGCATGAGACCGAAAACGGCTGCATGGAGGGTTTGTTGCTCGCGCCTGTCGACCGTGGAGCCATCTTCTTGGCGAAGGCGACGTCTAACTTGGTATTCCTGCTGGCAGTCGAGGTTTTGGCGGTTCCGCTGTTCTGGCTGTTCTTCTCGAGTTTCGCCGCACCTGCCGAAACCGCGCCGCTTATGGTAGTGCCGCTGTTGATCGGCTCCATTGGCATCGCGGGAATAGGAACGCTGCTCTCCACCATCACCACGCGTACGCGTGGCAAGGACGTTTTGCTGGCACTTCTGTTTGTCCCGATCGTGTTTCCCCTGCTTTATGCCTGCGTGGCCGCCACTACGGCCCTCATCGTCGGGGGAGGCATGATGGCGGAGGCGCTTGTCCCCTCGCTTGCGCTTGCGTGTGGCTACGACGTGATCATGATCCTTGCGTCGTGGGTTTTGTACGACTACGTCATCGGCGCCTAGGCGCAAACGATAGAAAGGCTTGTGTTATGACGAACCGAAAGAAAGGGACGGTCAGGCTGCCTGAAGCCGGACAGTGGCCCGATCGCATTGCAACCGCTGTGGCGATAGCGGGTCTTGTTCTCACCACGGTGGGCTTTCTCATGGCCTTCTTGTGGACTCCGCCTGTAGGCGGTGCTGCGGTGAACGGTGTCGAGCTCATCGGCGGCGCTCTCATCTCCCAGAAGCTTCTCATCTCGCAGAAGATCTTCTACTTCCACATGCCCGTTGCCGTGACTTCGTTTATTGCGCTCGGTTTCGCCTGCTACTACAGCGTGCGCTTCCTTATGACGCGCGAGCAGCGTTTCGATACCTGCGCTGCCATCGCCATGGAGATCGCCCTCGTCTTTGTTATCGCCACCATGGCCACCGGCGAGATGTGGACGCGCTTTGAATGGGGTGTGTGGTGGACTTGGGAGCCGCGTCTGACCACCTATCTGGTGCTGATGCTCATCGTTATCGCGTACTTCGTGCTGAGAAGCGCCGTTGACGAGCCTGAGCGCAGGGCCACCTTTGCGAGCGTTGTGGGCATTGTTGCCGCTATCGACGTCCCCATCTGCTTCATGATCACGCGTCTCATCCCCTCAAGCATCCACCCTGTGGTGCTGCGCGAGGGCGGCATGAGCGCCGAGATGGGCATCTGCGTAGCTGTTGTTGCCATCGGCATGTGCTGCGTGGGCTTTGCCCTTTACCGTGCGCGCTTTAGTCAGGTACGCCTTGCCCAGCGCGCCGAGGCAGCTATGGAAGCACTTGAGAACTAGGTAAATTGCCGACTGTCGGGCGAGCCGCCGCAAGGTAGGCGTGCCGCCCGTGAGCCAAGCTTTGGGAAAGGATATGCACTATGAACGCTGTGCTCGTTGAAATTTACTCCACCGTCATTCCGTCTGCTCCGTACGTCATTGCCGCCTACGCTCTCGTCTGGGTTGCCGTTTTGGCTTACGTGCTTGTCATCATGCGCGGTCAGAAGAAGGCGGAAGCCCAGATGGCGCTCATCGAGGAGGCGCTTGCCGATAGGGCTGCGGCCGACAAGCTTGCCTAAGCTTGCAGGATGCGATAATTGACTTTAGGGAAACGAGTGTCGGGAGAGACCGTGAACAAAATTGCCCGCATTATTATGATGGCCTTCGCGTGGCTGTGCTTTGTGCTTGGATGCATCGGTGTCTTCGTGCCGGTCCTGCCCACCACGCCCCTGCTTCTTTTGGCCACCTTCCTGTTCGCGCGCTCATCGGAGCGCTGCCATGATTGGATTTGCTCGACGAAGGTCTACAAGAATTACGTTGGCGCATTCAAGGAGGCAGGCGGCATGCCCGTCCCGGCGAAGATCCGCATGCTTACCCTTTCGTACGCCGTGCTTGCCCTGAGCGCGTTTCTGGTGCAGAAGCCCTTCGTCTGGGCGATTCTTGCCTGCGTTGCCGCATTCCTTCTGTGGCTTGTCACCTGCCGCATCCCCACCGTGAACGAAAGTCGCGTGAAGCAGGTTCGCGAAGCTGCCAAGGAATAGCCGCGTAATGGCTATTCGCTAAACCATGCCTTCGCGAGAGCCTCCACGCCCGCGACGATGTCTTTTTCGGGAATGGCCGAAAACCCAACCAGAACGCAGCTTTTCAGCTCGTGATCGGGTTTGCTCCAGTAGCGGTTCGTGTCGTACACGAGAACGCCGTAGGCTCGAGCGAGACCGATGAGCTCCTCTTGGCTTCGTCCGTCGACGACATTAACGAGCACGTGCAGGCCGGTGCCGTTCTCGAGAACTTCAGCCTTTTCTCCCATGTGCGTCCGCAGGGCGTCGACGAGCAGCGTGTATTTGCGTTTGTTGCGATTTTGCTGCTTGCGAAGGTGCCGGTCGCGATGGCCTTCGCTCAAAAAACGCGCCAGTACGACCTGCGTTATCCAGGGAACCTCGGGGTAGGCATTTGCAAAGGTCTTCTTCCATCGCGTGAGCAGGACTTCGGGAAGCACGAGGTAGTTGACGCGCAGCGAGGGTGATATCGACTTCGAGAAGGTGCCCATGTAGATAACCCTGTCGGGCGCCAAGGTGTGCAGGGGAGCCAGCGCGCGTTCGGCGTAGCGGAACTCGCGGCAGTAGTCATCTTCCAGGATGTAGGCGTCGTTTCGGTGGGCCCAGTCTATCAGGCAGCGACGGCCCTCCATTTCAAGGACGCGCGTGGTGGGGAACTGGCTTGAGGGGGTGACGTAGACCAGCTTCGAATTGCTCTGCTCGAGATCTGCGATGAAGGGCTTGAAACCCTCCGTAACGCGGCAGTGGGCGATGGGGAAGCGGCTGTGCGTCATGACTTCGCGTACGGCGTCGTAGCCAGGCTCCTCCATGGCGATGCAATCGGTTTGAGGGTCGAAGAGCGTAAGAAGGTTCTTAATGCTCGGTTGGGTTCCGCACTGAACCACCACCTGCTCTGGTTTGCAGGAGATGCCGCGAACCATTGAGAGACGCCATGCGATCTCGGCGCGCAGGCTCATCTCGCCGAGGGGATCGCCGTAGGTGTCGATTGCCTCAATGTTTGATGAGAGCAGCACGTCGTCAGTGATGGCTTTCCAGGTAAGCGCGGGGAAGGTGCCCGCCTGCAGGTTTCCGTAGGTGAAATCATAGCGAACTTTGCAGGAAAGCCCTGAAGATCGAGGGCTGCGTTTAGCTTGGGAGCTACCCCGGGGGCCTGTATGAAGAAAGCCTATGTCTTGGATGACGTAGCCTGAGCCGGGCTTGCTTTGAACGTAGCCCTCCTGGGCAAGCATGCGATAGGCCGTCTCCACCGTGTTATGCGAGCATTTCAGCTCTTCTGCCAGGCTTCGAATCGAGGGGAGCTTAGCCTTTGCGGGGTAGATCCCTCCCTGTATTCCTTCGCTGAAGTGCTGGTATATCTGCTGGTAAAGCGGAACGGATGAGTTTGCATCAAGCTGCATCCTCGAGCCCTCCTCATGCTGTTCTCTTGCAGGCTGACGACAGGGAAAAGATCCCCGTTCATTGTAGTGAGCAGCCCGACGAATGACCAGAGGGACGGTTCTGAAACTGTCCTGCAAAAACACTTGACAACTGTCCCCATTGACGGCGCCCCTTCGGCTTTCTGTCTGCGATTCCGCTCTAAAAAGAGACGATCCCTTCCCTATACTTAATACACAAATTAAGTAAAAGGAGGGATTGCGGGTGAACATACCTGGCGTTGCTGCGGCCTTGCTCGCCGGAGCTGCTCTTCTCAAATCGGCGGTAGATCTCGTGGGGCCTTCGAAGCCCCTGTTTCCGCCTGGCGCTTGGCCTGAAGACGACTTCGCAGCCAAGTGCATCAAATGTGGCAAGTGCTTTGAGGCCTGCCCCTATCAAGCCATACATGCTGCGGGGTCGGATGCCGGTGCCATGACCGGCGCGCCCTCCATCGATGCTCGCGAGCAGGCCTGCCGTCTCTGCGCGGACTTTCCCTGCATTGAAGCTTGCCCCACGGGTGCGCTTTCTCCCGTTGAGTCGAAGGCAGACGTGCGCATGGGTACGGCTGTCATCAACGAGGAAACCTGCCTGTCATTCATGGGCATGCGTTGTGAGGTCTGCTATCGCGCCTGCCCCCTTATCGACGAGGCTATCACCATCGATTACCGCCAGCGTGAGGGGGATGCCCTTCATGCGGTGTTCGCTCCCATCATCAACGAGGATAGCTGTGTTGGCCGCGGATTGTGCGTGGAACGCTGCGTGGTGAGCGACCCCGAGCCCGCCATTCGCATAGAGGCGTACAGGGGATCTCAAGTTTAAAGTGGCGACAACCGCGGGCGAGCCGCGGTGAGGTAAGGCAATAACCGCATGCGCTCGGTGCCAGCGGTTGCAAATAAAAGGAAGGTGGAGAACATGGAGATCACACGACGTGCGTTCGTGAAGGCTTCGGCGGTGGCGCTCGCGAGCGCTGCAGCAGCCGGCAGCCTCGCGTCCATGGTCGGATGCTCGGGTGGTGGGACCGCTTCCAGTTCAGGTACCACGAAAACACTTGCCGTCTGCCGCTT
>JAFXIM010000088.1 GCA_017533165.1 Eggerthellaceae bacterium | reverse complement strand
TCAGAAACTTTTCGATAATCGCTCACATTGACCACGGTAAGAGCACCCTCTCCGACCGCCTTATCGAATTGTGCGACGCGGTTTCCGAGCGCGAGATGAGCGACCAGATCCTCGACAATATGGAGCTCGAACGTGAGCGCGGCATTACTATCAAGGCCCGTGCTGTCCGCCTTGACTATACTGCCAAGAATGGCGAGACCTATGCCCTCAACCTTATCGACACTCCGGGCCACGTTGACTTCGGATACGAAGTCAGCCGTTCTCTGGCTGCCTGCGAGGGTGCGCTTCTGGTTGTTGACGCAGCGCAGGGTGTTGAAGCTCAGACCCTTGCAAACACCTATCTTGCAATGGACCACGACCTTGAGATACTCCCAGTTATCAACAAAATCGACCTGCCTGCCGCAGACCCCGAAAAGGTAAAGGGCGAGATTGAGGATATTATCGGCCTTGACTGCTCCGATGCGCCCGCAATCAGCGCAAAGACCGGTATCAACGTAGAAGCTGTGCTTGAAAGCATAGTCAACCACGTTCCTGCACCCACCGGTGATCCCGATGCTCCCCTCAAGGCACTTATTTTCGACAGTCAGTATGACCCCTACGTCGGCGTTATCGTTTATGTCCGCGTTATGGAAGGCACTCTGCGCGTTGGTCAGGAAGTTACCATGATGGCTTCCTGCGCAAGCTTCAAGGTGCTCGACTGCGGCTATCTGCGCCCCATCGGAACTCAGAGTGTTGACTGCCTGCGTCCCGGCGAGGTTGGCTGCTTCACCGCAAGCATCAAGAATGTTAAGGATACCAGCGTCGGCGACACCGTCACCGAAACCGCCCGCCCCGCTTCTGAGCCCCTGCCCGGTTACCGTCCCGCAAGACCTATGGTTTACTGCGGTATCTACACTGAGGACGGCTCCCGCTTCGGCGACTTGCGCGAAGCACTCGAAAAGCTGCAGCTTAACGATGCTTCCCTTACCTTCGAGCCTGAAAGCTCCGTTGCACTTGGTTTCGGCTTCCGCTGCGGCTTCCTCGGAATGCTGCATATGGAGATTATTCAGGAGAGAATCGAGCGCGAGTTCAATCTCGATCTTATCACAACTCTCCCCTCTGTTATCTACGAGATAACCAAGACCGACGGCAGTGTTATCCGCATCGATAACCCCCACGAATATCCCGACCCCGTAAATATTCTTGAGGCTCAGGAGCCTTTCGTAAAGGCAAGCATCATCGCTCCGCCCGACTATATCGGCAACATCATGCCCATGTGCCAGGACCGCCGCGGCGAGTATAAAGATATGCAGTACCTCGACAAGAACCTTGTTGAGATACATTATAATCTCCCCCTCAACGAGATAGTTTACGACTTCTTCGATACCCTCAAGGCTCGCACCAAGGGCTATGCATCTCTGGACTATGAATTCCTCGAGTACCGCCCCTCTGAGCTTGCCAAAATCGACATTCTCCTCAACGGTGACCAGGTTGACGCACTCAGCTTCATCGCCCACAAGGAAAAGGCCTACGGCCGCGCACGCAGAATCTGCGAAAAGCTCAAGGAGAATATTCCCAGACAGCTGTTTGAGGTTCCCGTTCAGGCTGCTATCGGCGGCAAGGTCATCGCCCGCGAAACCGTAAAGGCTGTCCGCAAGGACGTTCTTGCAAAGTGCTACGGCGGCGATATTACCCGAAAGAAGAAGCTGCTTGAAAAGCAGAAAGAGGGTAAAAAGAGAATGCGCTCTCTCGGTACCGTTCAGATGCCGACCGAGGCATTTATGGCTGTTCTCAAGCTGGATGACGAGGACTAAGCCACTGCCCCTTTTCTTGACTTTTCGTCTGAAAGTGATAAAGTTAAATTTGGTAATAATTTGATAATACGGAGGTAATTTCAAATGTTCAATAAACTCAACGATATGCTCAGAGCAAACCCCAAGACCATCGTTTTCACCGAAGGTCCCGACCACCGCATCCTGAAGGCTACCGACCTTCTTCTCAAGGACGGCCTTATCGGCGTTATCCTCGTCGGTAATGTTGACGAAGTTAAGGCTTCCGCTGAAAAGCACGGCTGCTGCATCGAAGGCGCCAAGATCATCGACCCCGCAACCTACGAAGGTATGGATGCAATGGTCGAAAAGATGGTTGAACTCCGCAAGGGCAAGATGAGCCCCGAAGATTGCCGCAAGAACCTCATGATGGGCAACTATTTCGGCACCATGCTCGTTAAGATGGGCGAAGCTGACGCTCTCCTCGGCG
>JAFXIM010000087.1 GCA_017533165.1 Eggerthellaceae bacterium | reverse complement strand
GAAAGCGATCGTTCACGCCTTCGCATAATCACTTTACCGCAGTAAAGCAATGGAGGGGAGTATACCACAGGGCGCCAGAGGTCAAGCCATTTCAAGAACCTAGACCTTAAAAAAGGCTTCGGGAGTCCGTAAACGGGCTTTGCTTTGGCCGACCCGCGCGGACTGCGAAACGCAACTCACGAGACAATCGCGTTGCCTTATATGCATGAAAACAGCCGCAGCTACTTCTTGCGTCCGAACAAACTTCCCTTCTTCGGAGGCTTGCTCATCTCGATCAGGCGCGGCTCGAAATCGAACAACTCTTCCACGGAAACCTCCGTCGAAAGCGTCATGCACTTCTTGAGACACGCATCGACGCACAAACCGCACTGCACGCAATCGGCTGCGAAGAATTCGCCCCAGCACTTTCCTTCCTCAGGGTGAGGCTCTTCGCTTTTGCGAATGGCGCCCGTCGGGCAGAACATGGTGCACATGCCGCAACCGTTGCACTTCTCAGAATCAACCTCAATACTGCCAAACAGACGCGTATCGAGCGTTTCGTCGGCGCATTCTCCCAGTTCATACAGCACATTCAAAATGCGCATGTTTCGCTCGGCATCAAAGCGGGGCAGCTTGCCGCCCGCACCCTTCTGCATTCCCAAGCGCTCTCTCAGCGAAGCGATCTTCTGCGCCTTGCCCATGTTCAAAGTATCGGAAACCGTTTTCTCCGCAGCGGTGACCGCAACGTTTTTCGCCTTATTGCCCGCAGTTGAGAAGAAGCCCCTGCGCGACGCCGCCAAAGCCTCGCGCTCGTTGGCGTGCATGGCGACTTCGGGAAAATCGGACATGCGCTCGATTTCGGCATGGCTTCCAAACGCCCAAAGCAGCCCGCAGGCCGAGTCGAGCGTAGCCTCCAGGTTTTCCGAGCTGGCTCCGTATTTGCACGTCGTGCAATCGCCATCCACGAGATAGATGTCCTCGATGCCACGCGCCACCAACTCAAGCAGAAGCGTCTCCCCCACGCGACCCAGGCAGGGAACGCTTGCGTACTTCGTGGGGTCCGCGTATCCCCAAGATGCAGCACGCGCACAAGCGATGACGGCCACGCCGGCAACGCTTACCGCAGCAGCCACGTGAGCGAACAGCTCTTCATCCATGGGGTTGATGGGAATCATAGTTTCCGTAGGGCATACCGCCACGCAGCTGCCGCAGCCCACGCACGCAAACGGGCTTAGCTCAATCTTGTTGTTCTTGATCGTAATGGCGTCGTTGATGCAAACGTCCACGCAGCGATGGCATTTCGCATTACGATTGCGAACCACCACGCAGCGAGCCTCGGCGGGCACGACGTACTTGTCCTCAAGGGCTTTTGCCAACTCGACGATATCCGATACGTTTGCCATGCCGCGCTTTCTACCTCCCGTTTACACCATCAACAAATACGCCGCCAACTAGGCGCTACTCACCCAGATAGGAATCCTCGATACGCTTCAGCTCCTCAGGCGTATTCGCGTTGATGAAGCAGCCGCCACGCGGCTCTGCTTCGAGAACGCGATCTTGGGAGAACTCAACCACGTTGATTTTCGGATCGGAAAGAAGCGACTGAGCACGCTTGTCGCCCTCGTCAAGCTTCCGACGAATGGCCTTCACGCACGTCTCTCGACGATACAGCGCATGGAAGGGCTCGAAGCCGTGCTTGTTCACGGGAACGACGACGTCGGCTCCCGTGCGCGACATCTCGATGGACTGCGCCACCACGAGCGAGGCGCTGGCGAAAATCATGTCGCACGCAACCACGGCAACGTAGGGGTTCTGCGACGCCTGCATAGCCGTGTACAAGCCAGGCAGCGCGCCTCGGAAATTGAACGCATCGCCCACCAGCTTGAGATTGAGGTTGGGATACTCATCGTAGAGGAACTGGAGGTTTTCCTTCTCGTTCGTGGTGATGATCAGCTCGTCCGCAACCGGGGACAGGCGATCAATCAAGCGCGTAATAAGCGGACGCCCGGCAAATGGCACGGTTGCCTTCGATCTTCCCATGCGACGGCTCTCGCCGCCAGCCTGAATGACCACCGAAATGCGCGGACGAGCGAAACGCTCCTGGATGAAGTCAGCCAAACCCTTTGTGTCCTCCAGGTCAAGCGCGGGAATGTTGAACAGCAGTGCGGCTTCTCGAGCTTCGGGAATATCGGTCACGATGGCGACGGTATCAGCCGTCGGCATTTTTTCCTTGATGCGAGCGCGACGCTCAGCCTCTTCGGGAGACAGCGCCTCCGCGGGCTCGGGCGAGGCGAGCTCTTCAGGATCGACAAGATTCGCATGCTTGCGCCCTCCCGCCTTTGCGCGAGATATCTGCGTAAAGTCTGAGCCGAGCGAGCAGCCGCTACGCGCACCCTCGATAAAGGCGGCAGCGACCGCAAGGTCTGCCTCGTTGCCGGCCCTCATCACCTCGATGGTGGGCAAGCCGCTCTTTCGATAGCCTTCCACAACCACGATGTCGTGCCCGCGCATGCCACGCACGATTTCGGAGCACTCGAGCTCGCCCTCGATCGTCTTGATGCACGCCATCTTTCCCGGCGCTGCAATGACCGTCTCAGATGCGCCTGCCGCACGATGGCGGAAGGAGTCCTTGCCAGGGTAATCAACCTCGAAGCCGGCATGAGAATGATGCTTGACGCTACCCACGTCAAGGCCACGCGCAACGAGCTCGGCGATGAGCTTCTCGATGATGGTGGTCTTGCCAGAGTTATGACGACCGACGATGGAGATTGCCGGAGAAGGCACCTTAAGCTTTGCCATTTTTT
>JAFXIM010000009.1 GCA_017533165.1 Eggerthellaceae bacterium | reverse complement strand
GTGTCTTTCAAAGATTGTGTCATGTAGTGTATTTTACCGCAGCGCAACAACTATAAGCGGACGCGGATCTGTTCTTCTTTGTAGCGCAAGCAAACGTCGCCGTGAACATCGCTCCTCAATACCAGGGCACCAGATGAATCCAACTCTTGAACTACGTCAACGTCTGGATGACCGTATAAGTTTTCCTTTCCTACGCTTAACAGGCAGATAAGCGGTTGCAACACGTTTAAAACCTTATCGTTCACCGAACGCGCTGAGCCATGATGGCCTACTTTGAACACGTCCACTTTGGCACAGGAGCCTGATTCGAGAATCTCCTTGATCTCTTCTTCCTCGGCATCACCGACCATGAGCGTTTTCCATCCATACTGAAGGTGCTCGATAAGAATGCAGAGGCTGTCAGGATTGCCTCCTTGATCTTTATACCCATAGGGCCAAATGATCTCGCATCGGAAGTTTCCGAGATCTATGTGATCGCCCTGCCTTACGGGAACTATATCGGGAGTGTTCTCCAAGGCTTTGATCGACCTGATCAATTGAATGCAGTTGTCGCAGGGGCAGTTGAGCAAATCCTCGTGCAAGTAGACAGCTTCAATCCAAACGACCTGACTGAGCGCTCGTATAGAACCACAGTGGTCATCGTCAGGATGGCTGATAACAAGGGCCTCAAGACGAAACACACCGTGTCTTGCTAAGGCTTGTTTAAGCATCGCATCGTTGGTTCCCGTATCGATCATCATGGATGCCCCGGCGCTTCTTACAACAAAGGAATCTCCTTGCCCTACATCAAGCATGATGATTTCATCTTGCGCTGAGACGTACGCCGCTTTAAGCCCAGCCGTTAAGGCAAGGCACACCAGGATGGCGCATGATACCCTCCTCAGCTTTTCCGCATTAGGCCACCACAGGAGCAAGACGGCAGAGATCACTGCCGAGAGGGCAATCATGACAACAGGTTCTGCGTCAAATGGTATTGACGCGTAAGGCATGCGCGCTAGATTGTCCGTAACCATCTGCATAGGCGCACAGGCAATCGCGGCAGAACTAACGAACGGCTGAGATAGTTCGGGCGCAAGTACTGATACAAAAGCTGCAAGCAAACCGAGTATGCACGATGCCAAAAACAGTGGAGCGATCATTACGTTTGCCAAGATTGAGACAAGGGGAAGTTGAGAAAACAACGCAGCAGAATACGCTTGCGTCGTAAGAGCTGATGCGAACGTAAGAGCCATTGGTTCTACGCAAAGAGCGTTAAGCACCTTGATGGGCGTTGCGATGGCATCTGTGAACAGTGTTGCGAATAGGATAATCCCAAGCGTAGAGCCTGCAGAGAGGGCAAACGAAACCGATAGCGAGCAAAACGGATCAAAGGCGATAAAGAGCACGACGCAGAGCGCCAGTGCGTTCAGAGCAGAGCTTCTTCTGCTTGAGTAATAGGCGCATAGTGAGACTACAATCATGACAAGGCTGCGAAAAGCGGAAATGGATGAGCCCGTGAACACAAAGTATCCCGCCATCATGAAGATAGTGACGAGCGCCCGATATCGTGCGTGGACAGACAATTTCATCAGCAATACCTGTACGAAGGCCGCAACGATGGCAAGATGTGATCCCGATACGGCGATAACATGAGCTAGTCCTACAATCTTGTAGTCCTCGTATTCGCCTGTTGTCTCAATACCGCCCCGATAGCCGCATATCAAGGCCTGCAGTATGCCTGATTGAGCTCCACCACGAAGCTCAAAAGACTCGATCGCTTTTCTTCGAGCCTCACTTATGAACCCGTGCAAACCATTTTGCTCTACAAGCTCATAGCTGTAGATGACTGCTTCAGCGCTGATGCGTTTATCCCAGTTGTATTCGCTTCTTATCTCAGCTTCAGAAAGAGACGCGCTGCTTCGGATGGTATCGCCAATAAGAAGCAAGCCGGGATCGTCATTGAAGCTAAGGCTGACATAACGTTTGCCATCGTTGGGAACCTCAAGGGAAGCAAGGACCCTATATTCATCGTTTCGAGGAACAAGATCCTCTTCAAGACTAAGCACAAGAGGATGCTCAACATCATTGATATAGTCAGATCGATCAATGAGCCCATGTGCGCTAAACGACGCCATGCTCATGCCAAGCAGACAAAAGCCCACAGCCAAAGTCAGTAGCTCCGGTGCTTGTCTGGAGGTTTGCGACAGTTGCTTTAATGCCAAAGTCAATGCAGCTACCAGGCACAATGCGCACGCAAGCAGGCAGAGAGACGGATCGACCTCTCTCATCAACTTCAAAGAAGCGGCAGATCCAAGCCAATACACAAGAGCACAAAGGGCTAGAGGGGTAAATCTTACCCTGTTGCGAACGTCCTTGTCCCAAAGACTTTCCCATACCTCCCTCAGACGCAAATTCTATCCTTAATGGCATCGAATTTCTTTTGTCCAATACCGGAAACGCGCATGAGGTCCTCGATAGTGGAAAACGGACCGTTTGCTTCCCTATCGGCAATTATTTTGCCCGCCGTTGCTTCCCCCACCCCATCGAGGGTGGTGAGTTGATCAACTCCAGCAGTGTTGATGTTTACGATAGCCGTTCGGACATCTGCTTGCGCACCGCTCCTAAAACCCGTTGCTGCGCTCAGGCCAGATTCAACTTCCTCGCATGTTGGAACATGGATTTGCTCACCATCGTATACAACTCGAGCAAGATTTACTGATTCTAGAGCCGCCTCATCAAGCCCACCGCCAGCAAGATCGACTGCTGCTCCAACTCGGCTACCCTCTGCCATCTCATAGAGCCCGGGGGCCACTACCGCGCCGCTTACGTAGACGACGATCTTCTCATTCGAGACTTCACTTGCAGAAGCTTGCTCAGACACCACTTCTTCATTTGCAAAACTAATACTGTCATCTACTTGTTCGTGAACTTCATCGGATCTAACAACTGACACAGCATGCTCTCTCACCAGCTGCACGACACCAATCACGATTGCCAGGCTCGCTACTAAGGCAAAGATAAGAAACGCTGCAATCGAGGAGGGCTTGTATTTATGCAAATGGAGCCTTGATCTGAGGCTTTGGGCGCTTGAATGAAAAGACATGTGGCATCTCCTCGTTTGGTTTTCACCAAGCGTAGGAGGTCGATTGCCACCATTTGTCCCCTGAGTAGTCTGAATTGAGTCCCTCAAGCAGTCTCAAATCGCTCCCAGATTTAAAGGGACACGCATTAGAACAAAAAAGGCGCTTACGCGCCTTTCAAACTGTTATCAAGAGATGTTTCGCGGTGCCTTATATGCCGGGCAGGAGTAATCGTGCACCTCGGCGGCATCTACCAGCTCTTCTATCCACCTATCAAGCGGAAGAAGCGCTTCGGCGGCTTCGACATCTTCGAGCTTTGCATGCGTTTCAGGAGAACGAGGCATAAACAAGGTACAGCAATCCGGCGCATCTTGGGAGGAAATCTCAAAGGTGCCCAGCTTTTCGGCTGCTTCTATGATTTCGAGTTTGTCAGTGCCGATAAGCGGCCTGAAAACCGGAATCTCGACAGATGCGTCGGTCGCACGAATGTTTTCAAGCGTTTGTGATGCAACCTGCCCAAGACTTTCGCCCGTAACCAAAGCGCCGGCCTTTTCGCGTATCGCAATCCTCTCGGCAATCTTAAACATCAAACGACGATAGAGAATAATTCTCAAGGAAGGAGGCGCGAGTACCGAAATCTCCCTCTGATAATCACCGAAGGGAACTACGTACACACGGCCTATACAGCCCGTCTGCTCAAGAACGTGGGCGATATCGTCAACAAGGTACTCGGATGCATCAGAAGTCTGCGGGCGTCCGGAAAAGTGTATTCCCACGCAAACTGCGCCACGGCGAGCAATGCGCCAAAGAGCCACCGGCGAATCAATACCAGAAGACAGAAGGCAAACAACCTTGCCCGAACTGCCTACGGGCAATCCCCCGATACCTCGTATGCTGCGCGCATACACGTAAGAGGCGTTTTGGACCACTTCAACCCCGACGGTTACATCGGGATCTTTCATCTGCACTATCTTTTCGGGATAAACACCGCAGAGAACAGCGCCGATATCGCGATTCATCTGCATAGAGTCGATGGCGAAATCAGTATGATTGCGACGAGCGGCAACCTTAAAGCTGGAGAAATTACCCGCCTCGGACAAGGCAAGAACAGCCGCCTCGCCCATCTTTTCCATATCTCTTTCGCACTTAAAGCCGCAGGAAACGCGAGCAACACCAGGAACGCCAACGATAGCATCAGCGCAACTGTTGGCCAAATCGTACGATGTACCTTCACGTAGAAAAACACAAAGGCGACCAGCGATACGATGAATGGTAACTATGGGAAAATCAGTAAGAATCGCTTCCAGATTTCGAAGCAAGCGCATTTCGAAAACTGAGCGATTCTTACCTTTAAGCCCGATCTCATGATAATGGACCAGGCAGATTCTTTGAAACTGTGACATGAAGAACTAGTGATACTTGACGTCAATGGATTCCGGGTCAAAGGAGACATCACCGCGGGAAACCTCAGTAAAGGCCATGGAAAGCGGCTTCTTGTCAGCAGCTCGAGCGATCTCAACAGCAGTCTGCAGCTGAATAGCACGATCGCGCTGGCCGCGCATCATATCGTTGATGTCATGCGCACGCTTAGAAGCGAGAGCGCAGAGCAGGAATCGATCGTTGTCGGTTTCGTTCAAGAGAACGTCAATTTTGGGCTCAATAATGCTCATGTTATCAATCCTTATTATGCTTGCTCGGCCTTTGCATTGACGATTGCGATCAATTCATCAACAGCACGCTCGAGGTCGTCATTTACCAGCCGTATATCATACTCCATTTTGCGGGAAAGCTCTACCCGCGCTGTTGCTAACCTGCGCTGAATGGCCTCTTCGTCTTCCGTGCCGCGGCCGCGAAGCCTTTCTTCAAGCACTTCAAGTGAAGGGGGCTCGATGAAAACCAAATGAGCCTCTGGCATTTTTTCCCTAACCTGGAATGCACCCTGCACTTCAATTTCAAGAATTACCTGGGCGCCTTCTGCCATGGATTTCTCGACGAAGGACCGCGGTGTCCCGTAGCAGTTGCCAGCAAATTCAGCCCACTCCAAAAAGCCGTCTTGCTCAACGAGTTCCATGAACTCGTCTCGCGTGCTGAAGTAGTAATGTACGCCGTGAACCTCACCCTCGCGAGGCTTGCGCGTGGTTGCAGAAATGGAGAGACGCGCATCGGGAACTGATTCGATCAGGCGCGCCACCAAGGTGCCCTTACCGGCACCAGAGGGCCCTGATATAACAAACAAGTTCCCCTGGCGCATGGCTACTTCCCCATTCTCTCCAAAAGGGCAGCGCGCTGACGGTCTCCAAGGCCGCGGAGACGACGGCTCTCGGCGATCTGCAGCTCCTTCATGACTTTCTCAGCCTTTGCCTTACCATAGCCGGGCATGGTCTCAATGAGGGTTGCGACCTTCATGCGACCAACAACAGGATCGTCCTTCATATCGAGGACCTGCTCGATGGTAAGCTTGCCGGATTTGAGCTCTTCGCGAACCTCAGCACGCTTGATGCGAGCTGCTTTGGCCTTCTCGAGAGCCTCCTGACGGGCCTCTGCGCTGAGTTGAGGAATTGCCATCTTTTCGTCTCCTTGTCTTAGGCTGTTTGGTGATAGTACCAAACACTGCCACGCCTAACTTCTTAACTGCGCTCAACGGACTGAATATAGCCCTGTTTTCGCAGATAAATGCATAAAAAAGCGCCCGAAAAAAACGAGCGCGGTAAATTATGGACTAAATAGGTTGAAAATACGCGAAACTGCTGATCAAATCACAATTCCACTACATATTCTCCAATTCGGCGGCGATAGCGTCAAAAGCTGCAACCGGATCTTCGGCC
>JAFXIM010000086.1 GCA_017533165.1 Eggerthellaceae bacterium | reverse complement strand
GCTACGTGAAGAAGGAGTACACCGACATCCCCATCGGGTCCATAGTCGCGGTGCTCGCCGCCATCCTGTACACGGCGTCGACCATCGACCTCATTCCGGATTTCATTCCGATCGCGGGCTATCTGGACGACGCGGCGGTTATTGCGGCCTGCCTGTCCGTTGTGAGCTCCGATGTCGAGGAGTACCGCGCTTGGCGTGAGGCCCACGGCAAGCAGGTGGTGTAGGAATCTACTTGGCGTGAGGCCCACGGCAAGCAGGTGGTGCAGGAACCCGGCTGCGGGCCTAACAGGGAGCGGTTCATTGCGATGAGCCGCCCCCTGCGTTTTTGGGCGGTCGGCGGGAAGAGCTATGCGCTGGCTGTGTTGAACCATTTAGAGCGCTGGGACTATTATCAATTTTGCCGACTATGACGATAATGAAATCGAGTACGCCTTCGGAGATACGCCTTTTCTTGAATCCGTACGACAACGTCTGCATAGATGCGTCATCTGCGGAGACGACGCCGAGCCAGGGTCTGACACCTGCGAGTTTTGCTAATTGCCTCAGAGCCTACGAAAGCGATGCGCTTACCTTCCCCATCTTTTGCCAACGTATCAAACTTGCATTACGTAATGCAGGATTGTATTATATACGCAAGTGCACGTTGGCGGCCAGCGCGTGAACGGAACTTGCAAGCCGCCATAGGCGCGCCGGGGTTGCCCGCACCGTCAGATTGGAGGCTTCATGGCCGCAAGCGCAACTTTGAACGTACGCCTTCCTGAGTCCCTCAAGGCTCACGGCGCCGCCGTGCTGGAGAGGGAGGGGCTTTCCGTGTCCGACGCCGTGCGCAGCTTGTACGAATACATGGAGCGTGAGCAGGCCTTTCCTGATATTTTGCGCGCGCAGCCTGCCGACGATCCTTTTGCTCGCCGGCGCGAGATCGCACGCAGCATGATCGGCATCCTTCCCGCTGACGTCACTATTGAGGAAGCGCGTGAGGCGCGCTTTGCTCGCAAGGGGATGTGATCGGCTCGTGAAAGTGCTCTTCGACACTAACGTCATTTTGGACATTTGGAAGAAGGACGATTTCTTCCTTAACTCCTTTGCCGCCTACGACGTGTGCATGCTGCGGCGCTGGGACACCTGCATAGCCGCAACCTGCGTCCCTGATTTAGAGTATTTGCTTGTCGCGCGCGGCGTCCTTTCGCGCAGGCAGGTACGCGAGGCCATGAGCAACCTCTTCGAGATGTTTGATGTTGTGGATGTCAGCAAATGCGATTGCCTGCTTGCCCACGCAAGCGACATGCCCGACCTGGAGGATAGCATCATCGCCTTTGCGGCGCAGCGCAACAAGGTTGACGCTATCGTGACGCGCAACGAGCGCGACTACGAGCTCTCCCCCGTTCCGGCCCTCACGCCCGAGGAGTTCGTTCGAGCGTACAAGCCCGCTGGCGTTGATTATGCTGAGGAGATGCTTGGGTAGGGGTTGCGTGCGGGGCGCCGGGCACGAGACGCGCTTACCTTCCCTACCTTGCGCCACGGGCGAGGCGCGCTTACCTTCCCCACCTTGCGCCGGGCGCAGGGTCGCGTGCATTCTGGTGACCTTGATTCTGGGGCTCGGCCTGAGTCTTGTCGTCGCCTGCTCTGACGGCGGGGCCGGCAGCTTGGGCGAGACCGGTGGTGCGTACGGTTCGGGTGGTGCAGGTGGCTCCGACGACACGAGCGGCGCAAGCCGTAGCTAACCCACGATAGCGAAAAGGGCAAGTACTTCGAGCACCAGGATCACGGGCACGCCGTATCGGAACAGCGGCTTTCTCGTTTTGTGCCGAAACACCTGCATCCCAAGGTACGCGCCCGCCGACCCGAGCACCGCAAGTGCTAGGAGCGTTTTTTCGGGGATGCGACGGGTGCCGAGCTGGGCAAAGCGCTTGTCCGCGCCGTAAGCCACAAAGCTCACCGCGTTGAAGACGAGCAGTATGAAAGCCGCCGTCATCGCTTACTCCGCAGCTCTTTTGGCGAGCTGCAGACTCACCTTCCAACCATCGTACCCGTAATAGGCGCTGTCGTCGTAATCGAAGCTGTAGGAACCCTGGTCTGCGCCAATCGCAGCGCCGTCAACCATGAGCGCGCACTGGTTGATACCGTTCCACCACGAGCCGTGCGCAGCTCCGATCCAGTTGAGCAACACGCCCTTGAACTGGCCTTCCTCCACAATGATCTGGTAGTTTTCGATGGCGAAGGTAAAGCCCTCCCCGCCTTCCACGAAACCTTCCACATGCCCGCCGTGCTCACGCTTGTAGAACGCTGAGACGCAGTGCTCAGCCGCTGCCTGCTCGATGGCCTCAAGCGCCGGCTGGTCATAAGCCTCACGGCGAAGGTGAATCTTGCCCGCGATGGACAGCTGCGCATCCTCGGCAGCGCACACGGTGTAGAGCATGTTGGCAGCGGGCTTTTCCGGCTGCTTGGCGGGCGCGGCCGCATCGTCTTCGCCCTTGAAGGTAAAGGGCCTCGGGGGGTTTGCCTTGGCGACCTCGGCTGCAGCCTTATCCACGAAACGCTCGGTCAGGCTGATCTTTGCGCCGCCTTCGAAAAGCCACAGGTAGTCGATGTTTGCGAACTGCTCCTGAGCGCATACCTTCTCGAACTCTTCATCCATGTAGCGTTCGGTGCTCATCAACATGATGGGTCCTTTCCTCTGGCGTGGCTTGTCATGCCTGGCGCTCGCGTTTTGCCGCTGAGCTAAGCGCGGGGCTAGTAGTGCCCGGTTCGCGTTTTGCCGCCAAGATCATGATAATCCTTCGGGCGTTGATTGGAGGGTGAAACGCAGGCACCTTGGCAGGGACGCGAGCTCGGGGCGTTGGCGGGCGCGGGGCGTTGGCGCCTTGAGGAGAGCGCGGTCGTCGGTGGGAGGCTACTTTAGCGACACCACCACATAGGACGTGCTTCTTCCGCCAGCGCTACTTCTCTCAAGGATGCCCTTGCTCACCAGATCGTTGATGTCGCGCAGGGCGGTATCGCCTGATACCTTTTCGAGCTTTGCCCACTTCGCAGCCGTGAGCTTACCTTCGAAATCACCTTTGAGTCGATGCAGCATGTTGCGCTGGCGCGAGTTGAGGGGCACGCCCTCGAGCGAGGCCCAGAACGCCTCCCGGTCGATGACGCCGCGAATCCTGTTGAGGCTCTCCTCGATCGACAGGATGACCGCGCGTAGAAACCACGCAATCCACTGAGTGATGTCGCCGCCGCCCTTTTGCGCGCGCTCGATAGTGGCGTAAT
>JAFXIM010000085.1 GCA_017533165.1 Eggerthellaceae bacterium | reverse complement strand
TCTGCCGCAGCTCTTGGCATAGATGCCGTTTTGGTGACACCTTCCTGCCACGACCCCCTTTACCGCCGCGCTTCGCGCGTGTCTATGGGCACGGTGTTTCAAGTACCCTGGACCTACATAGGCAGCTCACGCGATTGGGTGGAAGAAGGGGTCGCGCAGTTGCGGGCGCTCGGCTTCAAAACAGCGGCGCTCGCCCTGTCGGACGACTCGATTCCTCTGCAGGATAAGCGCCTTCAAACTTGCGACAAACTTGCCTTGGTGTTAGGCACGGAAGGAGACGGCCTCGCGCATAGCACTATTGCAGCCTGCGACTACACCGTGCGCATACCCATGGACCACGAAGTCGACTCCCTCAACGTAGCTGCCGCAAGCGCCGTGGCCTTCTGGGAACTTCGAACCAAGCATCGCGACTGATATTCAAAAAGAGAGGCGGCCGCATCCTCTGATGCAACCGCCCCCGCGATGAGCGACACCAGCAAACGAGTCGATCGAACTAGCCGATACCACCGTAGAAGATACCCAAGATGATAACCGCTGCGGTGATGGGCACGAATATGTACTTGGTCATGATGTCAAACCACGGGCCTAGTTCCTTGCCATAACCCAGCTCAGCTTGAGCCTTGGCAAAGCCCTTCGGGCATACCCAGAAGAACATAATTGCTGCCATAAGAGCACCGACCGGCATGATGTAGATCGACACGATGTCCATCCAGGTGGATACGATATCGCCATTCTCGAGGAACAGGCCAACGCCCACGGCAAGCACGGCGACGATGGCAACAGCAGCCCAACGGGGAATCTTGAACTGCTCCTCAAGCGCCTCAATGGGCGGCTCGAACAGGTTCACCAAGCTGGTGATAGCCGCGAAGCACACCGCCACGAAAAAGATGATCATGAACAAGTTGCCCGCAGGCATAGACTGGAAGATGCCCGGCAACGTGATGAACATCAGCGGCGGGCCACTCGATATGTCCAAGCCAAAGGCAAACACAGCCGGAACGATAGCGCAAGCCGCCACACAAGCGGCAAAGGTGTCAAAGATGGCTACGTTGCGAGCTGCGGTCACCACGTTTTCAGACTTCTTCAGATAAGAGCCATACACAACCGTACCGCCACCAGCCAAAGACAGGCTGAAGAAGGCCTGACCGAGTGCGTACACCCACGTAGTCGGATTAGCGAGCGCCTCCCAACGCGGCACCAGCAGGTACTGGTAACCGGCACCGGCTCCAGGAAGGAAGGCAACGCGAATCGCAACGATAACCAAGAGAACGAAGAACACCGGCATGAGCACCTTGTTCAGGCGCTCGATACCCTTGGACACGCCGATGACCATGACAACGAAGGTAAGGCCCAAGCCCAGCATATGGAAGGGAACGTTGCCGAAATCGCTCGTTATGGCACCGAAGTAGGGGCCCACGTTCTCAAGCGCGATAAGCTCGCCGCTAAACGATCCGAAGGCATACTTGAGAGCCCAACCCAGGACAACGGCATAGCCGATGGCGATACCCAAAGCGCCCAAGGTGGGAACAAGACCGAGCGCGCGGCCTATTTTGTCGCCGTTCTTCACGCCGCGCATCTCAAGCGCCTTGCCGAAAGCGCCCATGGGGCCCGTGCCCATAGCGCGGCCAAAGGCCATTTCACCAATGACGCCCGTGAAGCCAAGCAGCGCGACGAAGATAAAGTACGGGATGAGGAAAGCCGCACCGCCGAGTTCGGCTACACGATACGGAAACAGCCAGATGTTAGCCATGCCAACGGCACTGCCCACGCAGGCTAAGATAAAGCCCGTACGAGACGCGAAGGTATCACGCTGTTTCCCGGCGGCGGCCGCAGCTTCTCCCTCTACGAGAACCGCTTCGTCAGCAGAATGATGTGAATTGCTCATAGAAACTCTTTTCCTCGACAAGTTCACTCATTGTAAGGCAATAGATCACGAGGTCAAGGAATTGCTTCGCGCCTTTAGCGCAGGAGCTTAGAGCATATGGGCGCGAAGGTCAGCTGGGCTCATGGTGCTCATCATGACAGGCGGGATGTCGAAGATGGTCTTGCAACCAACCTGACCAGCCTCAGCCATGCGGTGAGCCGCACGAGCACAAGCCAGAAGAACGCTACCGGTAAACTCGGGGTTTGAGTCGAGTTCGAGCGAGTACTCGATGACGTGCTTGTTCTGCCCTTCAAGTCCGGTAGAGCCAGTGCGAATCACCGAACCGCCGTGCGGCAAGCCCGCATGGTTAAGCGCAAGCTCTTCAGCGGACACAAAAGTGACGGTGGTGTCATAATCGGCGAAATAATTGGGCATCTCAACGATGGCCTTTTCGATGGCCACCGCATCAGCGCCATCTTCAATAGCCACGAAGCACTCACGCGTATGCTTCTCGCGAGTGGAAAGCTGCGGATTCTCCCCCGCACGAACAGCTTCGAGTGCGGCAGGTACGGGAACCGTGTACTGGCGAGCGTCGACCACGCCGGGAATACGACGAATAGCATCACTATGACCCTGAGACACGCCACGACCCCAGAAGGTGTAGTCCGCGCCGTTGGGCAGGATGGCGTTTGCGTACACGCGGGCAACCGAGAACATGCCCGGATCCCAGCCGGCAGAGATGACGGCGACCTTGCCGCCAGCACAAGCCGCTTCATCAACACGGGCAAAGTGAGCCGGAATATTGGCATGCGTATCGAAGGAGTCAACCACGTTGAACAGCTTTGCGCAAGCGGGGGTCTGCTCGGGGAGATCGGTTGCGCTGCCACCGCAGATCACCAACACGTCGACGTCGTCCACATGATCTTCTAGGGAAGCTGCAGGATAGACGGCGATCCCCTCAGTCTGCGTCTTCACCGAAGAGGGGTCTCGACGCGTAAACAAGGCCACCAGCTCGGTATCAGCGTTGTCACGACAAGCGAGCTCAACACCGCGACCAAGGTTGCCATAGCCAAGAATACCGATTCGAATCGTCATACTGCGCCTCCTAGAGAACGGAAAATCGAAGGACATGCTCCTATAAAGAGAAGTCAAATCATGCTCGCGTTCATTATGAACAAGAGCTTGAGAGGACAGCTCAAAACTTTACAGCGTCGTAACCCGTAAGCTCCTACGACGCCATCGCTGCGGCCGCATCAGCAATCTTCGCGCTCGAATTCTCTATCTTGGCCATGATGCGATCAGCCTCGGATCCCGTTGCAGGCGTGGGCTGGTAGTTGTTGTAAGAGCTCGTTGAGGAGATGGAGCACGGGATCACCTTCACCTGCTTATCGAGGGCAACATCGTCGCCGGTCACCGTGAAGGTCTGCTGGAAGATCATGCAGTCCTTGTCGGAGGGGTTCGAGTTGCCGCCGAAGCAGAAGTTGCCCAAGTTGTACACGATGTAGCGATCCTTGTACACCTCATAACCCTGGATAACATGCGGGTGGGCACCGACCACCAAATCGGCACCGGCATCGATAGCGGCATGACCCAGGTTCATCTGCGTGCTATTGGGTACGTATTCGCGCTCAAGACCCCAGTGCATGTATACGAAAACCAGCTGCGCGCCCTGGGCGCGGGCCTCGGCGATGTTTGAGACCATCTCGTCTTTGATGCCCTCGTGAATGGCAAGTTCATAGGTGCCAATAAGGGCCACTTTGATGCCCTTGACGTCAACATAGGCAATACGGTCATAGCCAAAGCTCGGCACGCCCGCTGCATCGCAAGCTGCGATGGTATCGGTATAGCTTTGCTCGCCGTAGTCCTTGGAGTGGTTGTTGGCCAAGCTGACAGCCTCGATATCTCCCGAGGTCAGGATAGATGTGTAAGCCGGATCACCCTTAAAGGCAAACTGCTTGTCAACGCGCGTGGTCGACTCGGTGAGAGTACCCTCAAGATTGACCACGGTGAGGTCGTCGGTTGAGAAGATGTCATAGACGTTTGCCATGAAGTAAGCGGGATCACCCACCTCGTCATACTTGGCTGGAAGGCTGGTTGACTTATTGAAGTTCGCATCGGTGCCAAGGGTGCAGTCTCCCGCAAAGGTGACGGTCAGGCTCACGGGAGCCACAGCATCGTCGACCACTTCGAGGCGGTCATCGCTTGTCCCACCGCTCACCTCGCCCGAGGAAAGCATGTTCTTGATAATGGGCACCACGCCAAACGCAATACCCGCAACGAGCGCAAGCACCACCAGAAGCGCGATGATCTTGGGAAGAACGGATGACTTCTTCTTGCCGGGAGCATAAGAGGCGGACTTTCCGCGCGACGCGGGCGGATGATTGTAGTCAATCGAACCAGGAGTAGACCTGCGAACCTCAGCACCATTCGCCCGGCGGGAAGCATCGGCGGCATGATTGCGCGAAGATGCACGCTGGGGCCTGTGAGGTGCGGCGGCAGGCATGCGCTGATCGTTCGGCGAGCTCATGGAGGGAGCGCGGCGCGAGGTTCGATCAACGCGACCATCGGGATTGACGACAACACGGCCGGAGGGAGGCTCGCCACCGGCTCCCGAAACGGGGGCATTTTGACCGGTAGCCCCTCGAGCGCTCTGTCGCGCAGCCAAGCGTTCGCGCGCAGCAGCACGTCGAGCGGCCAAGCGCTCATCTTCCGATGCGTTCATTCCTCGCTCCTTGCGATCGTCGCTCACGAAGTCCCCTTCCCCATCGACTCGCGTTCACGCCCATCATACCCTGTTGCCGTCTTGGCGAGGCTCGGAATGTCGGGGAGTTTTCTGTAAATAGGCTCGCGAATGTAGCAAAGCTTGTCCTTGCAATTGGCGCAGGCAAGAGATGCGTTGGTCCTCTCGTCAAAACGTTCGGGATGGCGCGCGAAGGCAAGCTCCCAACGCACGAGGATTACAAAAGCCAGGATCAACAGAGGCCAGGTAAACCACGCGCAGCTCAAGTTTCCCGCAATGAGGAGCAGCGGCGTGACGGTCATGACGGCATCCCAATTGAAGATCTGGCAAGTGGTGCAGCAACGGTTCCTCATGACCAGAAGCTGCACGGGGCACCACAAGACCACGCAGATCATATCGAAGAGGAAGTAGAAGAGCACCCATACGAGCAGTGCCTGCTCTTGGTAGAGCGCACCTTCGCCAATGAATCCGAGCCAATCAAGCGCAAGTGCGATGATCAGGTTGAAGATGATCCAGAAAGCGCCCGCACGACTGGTCTCCTTGAATCGGTCGCGACGAATCTGCTCACGGGCCTCATCATCCACAGACAGCTGATCTTCCCCGAAGGGAATGAGGCGCACAAAGTCAATGCTGCGCATGAGCGTGCGAATGGAGTCTCGTGTGCCAGACACCGTTTCTTCCCATGCAGTTCGCAACTGCTGGGGGAAGGTGGAGGGGAATCGCTCGACGGCAATGCGGCCCTGCGCGATCAGCTCACGCACGTAAGCGAGCACCGCCTCGCGGCCGCCCTTAAACATTTTGAGCGTGGGCACGTGGAACTCGCCATACTGCTTAAGGCTGCCCATGGAAATCTTGGCGCTGGGAAAGAACTTGGTCAAATTGTCGAGCACGATAAGAACGAAGACCGCGTCGATTAAGTCAAAGCCACCGCGAAAGCCAAAGCTCTCCGACATGGAAAGCTGCTCGGGAGCAAGCGCGCAGGCAGCGATGCCCAAGCCAAACAGGACTAGCCTGAGCACAAGCTGAGCCGTGTACGACAAAAACATCTTCGTAGGTTTTTTGGCTCGGGCCATCAAGTGCTCCCTGAAAAAGCGGTGCTAGAAGTACGGCTAGCTATTATCGCACAAGCCTGCTTCGCAGTTCGTCGGCTACCGCCTTGATGAAGGCATGGGTAGACAGCTTCTGGGGATTCTCAAGCGTGGTGATGAGCGCCAAGTCGCCCGTCATGCGACCGCTTTCGATAACGGCCACCGTGGCCTCCTCTAGGGCGTTGGCAAAGCCCACCAGTTCGGGAAGCTGGTCGAGCTCGCCGCGCTTGCGCAAAGCTCCCGACCAAGCGAAGATGGTGGCAACCGAATTGGTGGAAGTCTGCTCGCCCGCAAGGTGCTTGTAGTAGTGACGCTGGACCGTGCCGTGCGCAGCTTCGTACTCGTACACACCCTGCGGGCTCACGAGCACGCTCGTCATCATGGCAAGGCTGCCAAAGGCACTCGAAACCATGTCGCTCATGACGTCGCCGTCATAGTTCTTGCAGGCCCAGATAAACCCGCCCTCGGCCTTCATGACACGCGCAACGGCATCATCGATGAGCGTGTAGAAGTACTCGATGCCCGCCTCCTCGAAAGCGGCGGCATATTCCGCATCGTAAACCTCTTGGAAGATGTCCTTGAAGCGATGGTCGTACTTTTTGGAAATGGTATCCTTCGAAGAAAACCAGACGCTTTGCTTGGTATCAAGCGCGTAACCGAAGCAGCTGCGTGCAAAGCTGGCAATGGAGTCGTCGAGGTTGTGCATGCCCTGGGCAACACCGGGACCTGCGTATTCGTGGACGAGCTCACGGATCTCGGTGCCATCAGCGCCGGTATAGACCAGCTCCACCTTGCCGGGCCCGGGTACTTGAATCTCGACGTTTTTGTAGACGTCACCATAGGCATGGCGGGCCAGCGTGATGGGCTTCTTCCAGTTGCGCACGCACGGCTCGATGCCCTTGACAATAATGGGAGCCCTGAAAACCGTGCCGTCAAGCAGGGCGCGAATGGTGCCGTTGGGGCTCTTCCACATCTCCTTCAGACCGTATTCCTCAACACGGGCGGCGTTGGCGGTGATGGTTGCGCACTTAACAGCGACGCCAAGACGCTTGGTAGCCTCCGCCGAATCAACCGTTACCTGATCATTCGTCGCATCGCGGTTTTCGAGGCCAAGATCGTAGTACTCGGTCTTCAGATCGACAAAGGGGCAGATCAGATCATCCTTGATCATCTGCCAGATAATGCGCGTCATCTCATCGCCGTCCAT
>JAFXIM010000084.1 GCA_017533165.1 Eggerthellaceae bacterium | reverse complement strand
GAAATATAATGCTTATTGGCGAATACAAATATACAGAAAATGTATAATAAAACAGAGGTCTTGCGAAGGACTGAACCTCGTCTTTCGCCCTTTTTGGCTGCGCCCGCACGTCTTGACGTTAGGAACTCGGACTATGAACATTGGTGACATCGAAAGCTTCATTGCCGTCGTTCGCAAAGGCAGCATCAATGCTGCCGCCGAGGAGCTGTTCACCACGCAGCCTGCGCTTTCTCGCCGCATTGCCTCGATTGAGGCTGAGCTCGGCTGTCGCTTGATCGAGCGCTCCCGCGGGGTGAGGACGGTTAAGCTCACACCCGAGGGCGAGCGCTTTTTGCGCTTGGCGCCGCGTTGGGTTGACCTTCTTTCCGAAGTGAGCAGCGTGGCCGACGCTTCAGGGCTTCGCCGCCGTGACTTTCGCATTGGCTGCATTGACAGCGTGGCGACCTTCCTTTTGCAGGACGCCTTCAAGCAGTTGGTGGGTGCCCATCCGGAAGTGTGCTTCAACGTGAGCGTCCAGCATTCTCGCAACTCCTATTTGCGCATGGAAGAAGGGTCCCTCTCGACAGCCGTTATCGCCGACGTGCGCTATTCTCGCGGCATCCTAGCGGTGCCGCTCTTCTCCGAGAAGATGGTTTTGGTGAGTTCGGCAGATTCGGATCTTCCGCCTGAGGTTGATCCCCGCAGCCTTGACCCGGCGCGTGAGGTTCGCGTCCCCTGGCATCCGACGCTGGCTGACTGGTATGCCTACTGGATGCCCGAAGCGCGTCCTCGCGTAGTGGCTGACAAGATGTCGCTTATGCTGGGATTTCTCGACGAACCGAACACCTGGGCCATAGCCCATGCCTCCATGGCGCCCACCTTGGCAAGCCGCGGGCTTAAGCTTCATGAGCTGACCAATCCGCCCGCTGACATCACCTGCTATGCCCTGGTTCGCGAAAGCGAAAGCGAAGACCCCCTGACCGTTGAGTTCATCGACCTCATGCGCAACGTCGCTCGCGGTCGTTCGGGCATCACGGTCCTTTAGGCAATACGAGAAAGGGAAAACCCATGAAGAAGACCTGCGCCAAAAGAATTGCCTCTGCACTTGCCGCATTGGCGCTTACCTTCTCTCTGTGCTGCTTTGCCGGTTGCGCTGAAGAGGATGAGTCCTCCTCCTCGGATCTTGCGTCTTTGGCTGCTGGTAGCACCGCCGCCGAGGAGCTTCTCAAGCAGAGCATTGCCGCTGAGTTGGAGGAGGCGGTTGCGGGTGCCGAGTACGATCAACTGGCCGATGCCATCATGAACACCTCGCTTTCCGACTTGGCTCAGTACGGCATCGACGGGGTTGAATTAGTGCAGGGCTACCTGGCTGACCTTGACTACGACATCGGGGACATCACCGTAAACGGGGATACCGCAACGGTTGAGATCACGCTCAACTACAACAGCTTGGCGGCGCTTGCCAAGCAGATCGGCGGTGACTTGCTTGGCTTTGTGGCCAGCATCGACCTTGAGCAGCTGCCGGTTGAGGAGATCGCACGTCGCCTCGAACCTGTGCTCAACATGACGCTTGGCTCGCTCAATGAGGTGATCAGCCAGCAGATGCTGCTTGACTTCCAGCTGGTGAACGGGGAGTGGCAGCTGACCGATGAATCCAAGCTCGATGTTATGAACACTCTGCTTGAAGGCTAGGGCCATGAGCTCTGCAGAAGCCCAGCACAGTGCCGCGTCGCTCAACTCGGCGGTGAATGCCGCGGTCGGCGCAGGCCCTGCGGGCGTTACTGGTTTGGGGAAACCTCATCCCGATCCGGGCGATCTCTTTGAGAAGAGGCATTCGCATCACAAGCGGGGTGCTTTGAGGTGAGTTCAGCAAAGCGGAGAAGGTAAGCGCTCCGTTTGCGCACGCTTTATCCAGCTAAAGCGTGCGGTGATCCAGGCTTTACTCGGCCTTAACATGCCGCGGCTATAATGTGCCAAAACCACATGGGCGCCCTCCGCAAAGCCGATGCGCTTGCCTTCGCAATCTGCGCTCACATCGATTCGCCCTCTTCAGCAAAGGAGTTCACTGTGACCGAGAGCACCGTCAAAATTGCCATGACCACGCCGCTTGTCGAGATGGACG
>JAFXIM010000083.1 GCA_017533165.1 Eggerthellaceae bacterium | reverse complement strand
TGTAAATGGTAGTGAGCCACTGCCCGATGCTGGCATCGATGCCGAAATCGGCTCCAACGCCGCCGAGCATGGAATTCATAACGGTTTGCGTGAGGGAGCCAGCGGCCGTAGCCAGAACCACGATGGCAAATAGGGAATAGGAACCGCCCTTTTTCTGGAGAGCAGACAGACTCATCGAGACCTTCTTTCACGTTAGGCAAACGACCCCCATCATAGCGCAGGTCTCGCACAAGGGGGGTATAATAAATCGGTTTTAGAACATACTGACATCACTGAGCAGACGGGAGTTGGGCCTTGGCGTTTTTGCTCGGTTGCGAAAAGGTACGCGTCGATTTTCCTACCAAGACCGTGTTCGAAAGCATCACGCTTGGCATAGAGGAAGGCGTGCGCGTTGGCATCGTCGGCCGTAACGGTGACGGCAAGTCGACGCTTCTGCGCCTGATGGCCGGTATGGTCGAGCCCGATGCGGGACGCGTTATCTGCACGCGCGGCGTATCCATCGGCATGCTCGGGCAGGTGGACTCCCTCTGTGACGAAGATTTGGTTCAGCACGCCGTAGTGGGAGACAGGCCCGAATACGAATGGGCGGCTGACGCCCGCATTCGAGACATCATCACCGGCCTGCTGGCTGATGTCGACTGGCATGCGCGCGTAGGCGAGCTCTCGGGCGGTCAGCGTCGGCGCGCCGACCTTGCACGCTTGCTCATAGGCGACTGGGACGTGCTCATGCTCGACGAGCCAACGAACCACCTTGACGTGCGAGCCATCACCTGGCTTGCCGAGCACCTCAAGACGCGCTGGCGTTCCGGCCAGGGTGCGCTTCTGGTGGTCACGCATGACCGCTGGTTCCTCGACGAGGTGTGCACAACCATGTGGGAAGTACACGATCGCATCATCGAGCCCTTCGAAGGCGGGTTCTCGGCCTATATTCTTCAGCGCGTTGAGCGCGATCGTCAGGCGGAGCTTGCCGAGCAGAAGCGTCAGAACCTCATGCGCCGCGAGCTTGCCTGGCTCTCGCGTGGAGCCCGCGCCCGCGCGACGAAGCCAAAGTTCCACGTTGCCATAGCCCGTGCCCTTATCGAGGATGTGCCTCCGCTTCGCAACGAAATCGAGCTCAAGCGTATGGCCATGGCCCGCCTGGGTAAGCAGGTTGTTGACCTTGAACATGCCACGGTTCGTTTCGGGGACAAGACCGTTCTCGACGACGTGAGCTGGATCATCGGTCCAGGTGATCGCTTCGGCATCGTGGGGGCCAACGGCGCCGGAAAGACTACGCTGCTGCGTACCATCCAGGGCGTGCAAGAGCTTGCGCGCGGTCGCGTGAAGATCGGTCAGACCGTTCGTTTCGCGGTTCTTTCCCAGCATTTGGAGAACCTGACAGAGTTGGGGGATGACCGCATCCATCAGGTGGTTGCCCGCTACTCGCGCCGCACCATGCTTGACGGCAAGGAAATGACGCCGGCGCAGCTGCTTGAGCGTCTCGGCTTCGCCAACGCCGACCTGAACGAGCCCGTGTGCGATCTTTCCGGCGGCCAGAAGCGTCGACTTGCCCTCATGCTGATTCTGCTCGATGAGCCCAATGTACTTGTGCTTGATGAGCCTGGTAACGATCTCGACACTGACATGCTGGCGGCGGTGGAAAGCTTGCTTGACGGATGGCCAGGCACGCTTCTGCTGGTGACCCATGACCGCTATCTCATGGAGCGCGTGACCGACCACCAGTTTGCCATCATCGACGGCAAGGTCCGCCATCTGCCCGGCGGCGTTGACGAGTATCTGCGCATCGCGGGAGAGCGCGACCGCTTTGCTGATTCGCCCGCTTCCTTCCGCGAGGTTTTCGCACCGGTGGAGTCGCGCGGTGGAGAAGGTGAGCGCACAGCAGCTTCGGGCAATGCGAACTCTGCGTCCCCTTCTGCTCCCAAGCTCTCCGGTGGTGAGCAGCGCAGCTTGCGCAAGCTCATGGCCTCAAACGAGCGCAAGGTGGAAACGCTTCGCAGCAAGATCGAGTCGGTGCGCGCCAACATGGCCGCCGCGGATCAATCCGACTATCTGGCCCTGACTGCTTTCCAAGATGACATCGCTCAGCTTGAGGAGCAGATTGAGGAGCTCGAGATGGAGTGGCTTGAGGCGGCCGAGAAGCTGGGGGAGTAGATGGCGTACTACAAGACCATAGAAGGCCGCGCGATTGACGAGATTGTCGAGAAGAAGAGCCGTTTCATCGGGCACATTGCTCACGTTGAGACCGAGGAGGAGGCGCTTGCCTTCCTCGATGAGATCCGAGCTCAGCACCGCATGGCACGCCATAACGTGTACGCTTACGTTTTGAGAAACGGCCGCATACGCTACTCCGATGACGGAGAGCCCCAGAAAACCGCGGGGATGCCCACTCTCGAGGCCATTCAGCATGCCGGCCTTGTGGATGTTGCGGTGGTGGTGACGCGTTACTTCGGCGGTATCCTGCTCGGTACCGGGGGTTTGGTGCGCGCCTACACGCAGGCGACGCAAGCGGCCATCGAGGCCTCTGAGGTGGTTGTGGTGTCGCGCTGCGTGGACATCATGTTCGAGGTTCCGTATGGCCTCTACGAGCAGGTCATTCGGCTGGCCGACGCCTGCGAGGCCAAGGTGCGCGAAACTGACTTTGCGGCAGAGGTCATGATCACTTTGCGCATGCTCGAAGGAACCCAGGACCCTCTCATCACCAAGCTCACCGAGCTTACGCGCGGCCAGACGGAGCTCA
>JAFXIM010000082.1 GCA_017533165.1 Eggerthellaceae bacterium | reverse complement strand
TACAAGTTTTGTTTTTCGCACTATTGGCAAAAGATATGATCTCCATTCTTTTAATAAAAATCTGACAATCCAATATAAAGGGTCATTCCGGTGAAGTTCGCTGGTCTTGAGGCGACCAATCTGACTTGGGGCCATCGCTTCCTGGCACCTGGCCCGCATGAGGTTTCCTGTGCTGGCAAGCTGATTGACACCCTGCGCGCCAACTACGTCGTGCCCTCTGAGGCCGAACGTGAAGCCATCATCCGCAAGCAGGTTGCCGAAGTCGAGGCCAAGACCGGTCTCGTTTCCGAGCTTCCCGCAAAGACCATGGAAGAGGTCGTCAATCTCTGCGAGTATCCCACCGTCATGGTTGGTTCTTTCGACGAGCTGTTCCTCGCCGTGCCGAAGGAGATCACGGTTGACGCCATGCTCGTGCATCAGCGTTACTTCCCGCTGTTCCAGGCTGATGGTTCTCTTGCCAATAAGTTCATCATCACTTCCAATGGCGATGCTGCTTATGAGGCCAACATTATCGACGGCAATCAGCGCGTTGTAGCCGCACGTCTCTATGACGCAAAGTTTTTCTATGACGAAGATCTCAAGAAGCCGCTTGAGGCATATGTCGAGGGTCTTGCTGAGATGACTTTCCAGGAATCTCTCGGTTCTATGCTCGCCAAGGCTGAGCGCATTCAGAAACTCGCAGGTGACTTCGCCGTTGAGGCGGGTCTTTGCGAGGCCGATGTAGCTGACGCCAAGCGTGCCGGCTACCTTGCCAAGGCTGACCTGACGACGAGCGCCGTCTTCGAGTTCACGGCTGTTCAGGGCATCATGGGCTCCTATTACGCTAAGGCTGCTGGAGAGACCGATCAGGTTGCCCAGGCGATCTCCGATCATTATCGTCCGCGCTTCGCTGGTGACGATCTTCCGGAGTCCAATGTGGGCAAGGTCGTGGCCATGGCCGACAAGATTGACACCATTTGTGGCCTGTTCTCCGTGGGCCAGGGCCCCACGGGTTCTTCGGATCCCTTCGCCCTTCGCCGCAGCGCCATCGGCATCATTGCCATGCTTGAGGCCGGTCTGCCCGTATCACTTGCAGATGCCATCGATGCTTCTCTTGCCACCTACGCTGCTGCTGGCGTTGAGTTTGATCTTGATGCAGTGCGCGCCGAGATCGTTGACTTCTTCGTCACCCGTACCAAGTTCATCCTGCGTGACGGCGGCAATGCCCCCGACACCATCGATGCGGTTCTCGCAACCGGCGTTGAGGAGCCCGCTGTCATCATCACCCGCGTTCGCGCCCTCGAGGCTGCGCGTTCTGGCCAGGCTGAAACCTTCGAGGACCTTGCAACCGCATACGCTCGTGCCAACAACCTGCGTGATGCTCAGGCGGGTATCGACTTCGACGAGGCCATGCTCTCCGAAGTCGAGCATGCGCTCACTTCCGCCATCACCCAGGCTGAGAGTCGCGTTGCGGCAGCTCTTGCGGCTGACGACTACGCAAATGCGCTGGCCGAGCTCGCCTCGCTGCGCGCTCCGATCGACCTGTTCTTCGAGCGCACCATGATCATGGACGAGGATCTGGCCGTCCGCGCAAATCGCATGAAGGTCCTTAACCGCTTCGTTGCCGTGTTCGCTAACGTTGCCGACTTCGGCAAGATGGCGAAGGCGAAGTAGGGAAGGCTATCTGCTATGACTGACATCACTCCGTCTGCACAGCGCGGGGAAGTCCCCACCATCCATGTGGTGAGTGACTCCACCGGCGTGACGGCGCAAGCGCTTGCCCGTGCCGCTGCTGTGCAGTTCGGAGTGAGTGAGCCTAAGATTCGACTGCTTTCGGGCGTTAAGGATTTCGAGGCCATTCGCACCTTCCTCGACAAGCGTCGTGAACAGTATCTTGAGCGCTACCAAAATGACCAGATCATTGTGTTCTATACCCTGGTTAGCTCTAACCTGCGCGACGCCTTCGAGCGGTATCTTTTCGAGCATCCCTCGGTCATCGCCGTCGACCTTATGACGGCTGCGGTTGACGCCATTGCCAAAGCTTCAGGCATCGAGCCGCTTCATGAGCCAGGCAGTCTTCGTGCTACCGGTGAAAACTACTTCCGTCGTATTGAGGCCGTCGAGTTCACCATCGCCCATGACGATGGTCGGAACCCTCAGGATCTTCCCGATGCAGACATCGTGCTCATCGGCGTGTCGCGTACCTCCAAGACGCCTCTTTCCATCTATCTCTCCCAGCAGGGCTACAAGGTTGCAAACATTCCGCTCGACCCCTCCACCGAGCCTCCGAGTGAGGTGTACAAAGTTGATCGTACTCGGCTCTTTGGCTTGATGACCAGTGCTGAGGTGCTGATTGGCATTCGCAAGCGTCGCATCGGGTCGGCAAATTTTGTCGCGCCCCGCTATGCGGACCCCGAGTACGTATACGAGGATCTGGAGAAATCACGAGCGCTCATGCGCAAGCTCGGATGCATTGTGGTGCATACCGAAAACCGTGCGGTCGAGGAAACCGCTCAGGAAATCCTGCGATATTTCGAACGTTCGCATCCCATCTATTCCGACGACATCAGCTAGTTCGTCAAACCGTTCAGGTGCTTTTGGTGTATTGCCAGCGCACTTGTCCCTTCGATTTCACCCCTTTGGGCTAAAATCACCCTGTTACAAGGTTTATCCTTGCTGGTTTCGTGTTCCGTGAAACGGCTTCGTTTCGACAAGGGCATGATTCCGTTGAGGGTATGGGTTCATTGGTTCCCATGCCAAAAAGGTGGAGAAGCACACTGTGCATGCTTTAAGGAGAACAAGGTGACTGATCAAGTCAAGCGCGTGTACGCATTTGGTAAGAATGCCGAAGGCGTCAACGCCACTGAAGGCAACAAGGACATGAAGTACGTCCTCGGCGGCAAGGGTGCAAACCTCGCCGAGATGGCAAACATCGGACTTCCGGTTCCTCCGGGATTTACCATCACCTGCCAGACCTGTATGGAGTACTCTAACGCGGGTAACGCTTGGCCCGAGGGTGCTCTCGCTGAGATCGCTCAGTATCGTGCCGACCTCGAAGAGCGTATGGGCAAAAAGATCGGCGACTCCGACGACCCGCTGCTCGTTTCCGTACGTTCTGGCGCACCGATGTCCATGCCCGGCATGATGGATACCGTTCTCAACCTTGGTCTTAACGACCAGTCCATCAACGGTCTCATCAAGCAGACCGAGAATCCCCGTTTCGCTTGGGACTCTTATCGTCGCTTTATCCAGATGTTCTCCAACGTCGTTATGAACCTTGACGGCGATCTGTTCGAGAATGCCATCACCGCTATGAAGAACGAGCGCGGCGTGGCTTCCGACACCGATCTCACCGCTGAGGATTTGCAGGAGCTCGTCGGCGAGTTCAAGCAGATCTTCAAGGATAACGTTGATGCTGCCGATTACCCGGCGCTCGTCGTCGACGGCGTCGTTCAGTTCCCGCAAGACCCCACCGTTCAGCTGCAGCTTGCCATTGAGGCGGTCTTCGGTTCCTGGGGAAACCCGCGTGCGGTTCTGTATCGCCAGAAGAACAAGATCGCCGATGACCTTGGCACTGCGGTTAACGTCCAGTCCATGGTCTTTGGCAACAAGGGCAACACCTCCGCAACCGGCGTTGCGTTCACCCGCAACCCCGCCAACGGCGAGAAGGAATTCTACGGTGACTACCTTGTCAACGCTCAGGGCGAAGATGTCGTTGCCGGCATTCGCAACACGAGCCCCATCGCCGAGCTGAAGTATGTCGAGGGTCTTGAGCAGGCCGGTCAGGAGCTCGAGGACATCTTCGTTGTTCTTGAGAACCACTTCCGCGACATGTGCGACATCGAGTTCACCATCGAGCAGGGCAAGCTTTGGATGCTGCAGACTCGCGTTGGCAAGCGCACCGCCGCCGCTGCCCTTCGCATCGCCATCGAAATGCAGAAGGAGGGTCTGATCTCCAAGGAGGAGGCCGTTCTTCGCGTCGATCCCGATCAGCTCGACCAGCTCCTCCACCCGCAGTTTGACAAGAACGCCAAGTACGACGTCATCGCCAAGGGCCTCAACGCAAGCCCTGGCGCTGCCGTGGGCGAAGCCGTCTTCAGCGCTGCTGAGGCGGTTGCCCTCGCTGAGGCAGGTCGTAAGTGCGTGCTCGTCCGCTGGGAGACCAACCCCGATGACCTTGCCGGCATGATCGCAGCTGAGGGCATCCTCACCTCCCACGGTGGCAAGACCTCTCACGCAGCTGTTATCGCACGTGGCATGGGCGCTCCCTGCGTTTGCGGCGTCGAGGCTCTTAAGATCGATGCTGAAAAGAAGCAGGCCATCGTTTCCGGTACCGACATCATCATTCGCGAAGGCGACATGATCTCCATCGATGGCACCACCGGTATCGTGGTCCTCGGCGCTGTTGAACTCGTCATGCCTGAGCTTACCGGTGACCTTGATACCATTCTCGAGTGGGCGGATGAGTTCCGCACTCTGGGTGTTCGTGCGAATGCCGACAATCCTGAGGACGCTGAGCTTTCCCGCAACTTCGGCGCCGCGGGCATCGGCCTGTGCCGTACTGAGCACATGTTCCTGGGCGATCGCAAGCAGATCATTCAATCCTTCATCCTCAACGAGGATGAGGAAACCCGCCAGAAAGCCATTGCCGATCTCTTCGAGGCTCAGGTTGGCGACTTCTACGGTATGTTCAAGGCCATGGACGGCCTGCCGGTCATCGTTCGTTTGCT
>JAFXIM010000081.1 GCA_017533165.1 Eggerthellaceae bacterium | reverse complement strand
GAGACTGAACGACAACGCCCGTAGGAAGGTGGGTGATGCGCACGGCAGAGTCGGTGGTATTAACGCACTGACCGCCCGGGCCACCAGCGCGGTACACATCGATACGAAGATCGTTTTCGTGGATTTCAACCTCGACCTCATCGGCTTCAGGGAGAACGGCAACGGTTGCCGTAGAGGTATGGATGCGACCCTGGCTTTCGGTCTTGGGGACACGCTGAACACGGTGGACGCCAGACTCAAACTTCATGACGGAGAACACCTTGTCGCCCTTAACCTTGAACTGGATCTCCTTATAGCCGCCGGCCTCAGAAGCAGAGACGTCCATGGTCTCCGTCTTCCAACCTTGCTCGGATGCAAAGCGCATGTACATTTTGTAAAGGTCTCCAGCAAAAATAGCAGCCTCATCGCCACCCGCTGCTGCGCGAATTTCGACGATGATGTCCTTCTCATCGGCAGGATCGCTCGGAATGAGCATGAACTTGATGTCTTCCTCAAGCTGCGGCAGACGAGCTTCGATCTCGGAGATTTCTTCCTGAGCGAACTCCTTCATATCCGGATCGGAAAGCATCTCCTTTGCCGCCTCGAGATCCTCCATAGCGCGCACGTACTCAGCTGCTTTCTTTGCAAGGGGGCCCTGATTTGCGTACTCCTTAGCCAGACGGTTGTACTCCTTCTGGTTTGCAAGGACAGCAGGATCGCCCATCTTCATCTGGAGTTCCTCATAAGCGGCAATGATTTTAACGAGCTTATCGCGCATATCAGACATATCTAGCATCCTTAAAGAATAATGGTGAATTTCAGCAACTGAGTATATTACCAGAATGCACGGGGCTTGCTCAACAAGGGCTCTGGTTGAGGGCGCGAGGGCATATAACGGCCTCCTCTGTCCTCTCGAAGCGCAAGCGAGCATGCCGTGCAGGGAGAAAATGGATCACTAAGCAAATGAATGGGAATCAAAAATAAGATGAATGGGTAAGATGGAAAGGACGTTCAAAGTCCTATGCATTTTGCACTATGAAGGGAGATATCAATGGCGATCAGGGTTGGCATCAACGGATTTGGCCGCATTGGACGCTTGGTGTTCCGTTCCATGGCTGGCGACCCCGATATTGAGATTGTTGCCGTTAATGGCTCCGCAGATTATGAGACCATGGTTCATCTCATCAAGTATGACACCATTCAGGGTCCTGCTTTCGAATACGCTCACGCCGTGCGCGACGGCTTCGTCGTTGACGGCCATCATGTCAAGGTTGTCTACGACCGCGTTCCCGCGAATCTTCCTTGGAAGAAGCTCGGCGTTGACGTCGTTCTTGAGTCTACCGGCGCTTTCTGCGACGCTCATAAGTCCCAGGCTCATATCGACGCTGGCGCTAAGAAGGTCATCATCACTGCTCCTGGCAAAAACGAAGACCTCACCATTGTCATGGGCGTCAATGATCACCTCTATGACCCCGAGAAGCATCACATCGTCTCCAACGCTTCCTGCACCACTAACTGCCTCGCTCCCGTCGCAAAGGTTCTCCTTGAGGAGTTTGGCATTGAGCGCGGCTTCATGAATACCATTCATGCTTACACGGGAGGCCAGAAGCTTCAGGACGCTGCCCACAAGGATCTTCGCCGTGCGCGTGCCGCCAATATGTCCATGATTCCGACCACCACTGGTGCCGCCCGCGCCGTTGCCAAGGTACTGCCCGAACTCAAGGGCAAACTCGATGGTTTCGCAACCCGCGTTCCCACTCCTGACGGATCCATGGTCAACCTAACCGCGGTCCTCGGACGTGAGGTTACCGTTGATGACGTCAACATGGCTATGCGCGCAGCTGCATACGGCCCGCTTAAGGGCATTCTGCGCTACACCGAAGACCCCATCGTCTCCAACGACGTTATCGGCGATGCGCATTCCTCCGTCTTTGACGCCTCCCTTACCAAGGTCATGAACGGCAAGGGCAACTACGAAAAGGGCGACATGATCAACCTGGTTGCTTGGTATGACAACGAGTGGGGCTACTCCAACCGCCTGAAAGACCTCGTTAAGATCATGATGTAAAGCTTGGCGAAGGTACGTCAAAACAAATTCTAGACATTGAAAGGAGCCGCAGGCACATGCCTGCGGCTCCTTTCAATGTAAATGCTTAGTGATTAAGGCTTAAGTAAGCTGCTGCCTCCTCG
>JAFXIM010000080.1 GCA_017533165.1 Eggerthellaceae bacterium | reverse complement strand
CGCCGTCTTGCGGCAGTGTTTTCCGTAACCCCGAAGGGGCAAGTGCGGGCGCGCTCATCGAGGGCTTGGGCATGAAGGGTTTGCGTATCGGCGGTGCTCAGGTATCGGACGTGCACGCCAACTTCATCATCAATACGGGAGATGCGACGGCTCAGGACGTTCGCGATCTCATCGATCATATTCAAGCAAAGGTAAACGAGGCCCATGGCATCGAGCTCACGCCAGAAGTACGGTTCCTCGGGTTCGCGTAAGGGCGCATCTGCAGGATATCAAGCTCCGCGCAGCGGTTCCGCGCGCGGTCATTCTGCGCGCTCATCTTCCAATAATCCGAGAAACTTCAAGGCCGGTGCCCGTAACTTAGGTTCCGTCCCCAGTGTTGGCATGCCCGCTGCCGGCTCATCTCACGCTTCCCGCTACGCGGCGGGGGCACGCTCGCCTTATGGTAGCGCACAGCAGACGAAGGTGAGTTCCGTTCGCATCGGCGACATGAACCAAGATCCCAGCCCCAAGCGCAAGGGTGGTTCAGGTGGGGGGCGTCGCGGCGTGGTGCTTGTCGTGGTGCTCGCCGTCGTTTTGGTGGCCGCCTTCGTGGTCGGCGGCCTGGCTCTCACGAATTCGTCCTTCTTCAAGGTGACTAATGTCGAGGTGAGCGGCTCTGAGCACCTGACCGATGCCGATATGGCGGCGCTTGCGCCCATTCCCGAGGGAACGGCTCTCTTTAGCGTTGACACCGAGATGCTCGAAAGGAGCATCGAGCGTGACGCCTGGGTTGAGGATGCGCAGGTGAAGCGCAAGTTTCCCTCTACCGTGGAGATCATCATCACCGAGCGCGAGATCGGTGCGGTAGTCGAGGTAACGTCAGCCGACGCCAAGACGGTCCAGCCTTGGGCTATTGCCGCTGATGGCATGTGGCTTATGGCCATCCCCGATCGCGAATCCGAAATAGGTCAGATGATCAGTCCGCAGATCTACGAAAGCGCTGACTCCGTCTTGCACATCACCGACGTGCCCTATGGCATCGTCCCCGAAATGGGTACCTACTGCACCGATGACAACGTGAACAACGCCTTGGCCATCGTCGACGGCATGACCACCGATCTCGCCGATCAGGTGAGGGTGGTCTCGGCAACCGACGCCGAGTCTACGCTGCTTACGCTTGATTCCGGTGTCGAGATTGCCTTTGGCACCGCCGAGAACATCCGCGACAAGGAGCGCATCTGCCTCGAGCTCATGGAGCAGTACCCCGGTCAGGTGGCCTACATCAACGTTCGCGTGCCCGACAGACCCACCTGGCGCAGCGTCTAGCGCTTCGTTTGGCCCTTCATCTGGGCAATATCCTCACCTAATCTGTCGGATTCGTGAACGCAAGGCCCCCTTATGTCCCTTCGAGCGTTGCATCGAGCACCCCTTCGTGTACAATAAACTCCATCTGACCACGCCAAAGTGGCGTAGTTCGTGTGCCCGCTAGCGGGTGTTTATCAACTTTAGTAGCAGCTTAAACGCAGCACGTGTGGAGGAAACTACAATGGCAAACTATATGGGTTCTGAGAATCTGGCGGTCATTAGGGTCGTCGGCGTAGGCGGCGGCGGCACGAACGCCGTGAATCGCATGGTTGAGGCCGGCGTGCGCGGTGTCGAGTTCATCGCTGTCAACACCGACCGTCAGGCACTGCTCCAGTCTGCTGCAGATAAAACCATTCATATTGGCGAGGAGCTCACCCGCGGCCTCGGTGCCGGCGCTAACCCCGAGGTTGGCTGCCAGGCAGCTGAGGAAAGCCGTGCGGAAATCCGCGAGGCTCTTGCGGGTTCCGACATGGTGTTTGTCACCGCTGGCGAGGGCGGCGGCACCGGTACCGGCGCTGCGCCTATCGTCGCCGAGATCGCTCGTGAGGAGATCGGCGCTCTGACCGTCGGTATCGTCACCAAGCCCTTTACCTTCGAAGGCCGTCTGCGCCGCAACCAGGCTGAGCAGGGCATTGACCTTCTGGCCAACAAGGTTGACACGCTCATCGTGATCCCCAACGACCGCCTGCTCGAGATCGTTGACAAGAAGACCAGCATGCTCGAGGCTTTCCGCATTGCTGATGACACCCTGCGTCAGGGCATCCAGGGCGTGACCGACCTGATCACCATCCCCGGTCTCATCAACCTCGACTTCGCTGACATTCGCACTGTCATGAAGGATGCCGGCACCGCAATGATGGGCATCGGTATCGCAACTGGAGAGAACCGTGCTCTCGAGGCAGCTCAGCAGGCAACCAACTCCAGCCTGCTCGAGGCATCCATCCAGGGTGCGTCTCGCGTTCTGTTCTCCATCGCCGGCGGTCCCGACATCACCCTTGCCGAGATCGATGCAGCTGCTCGCGTCGTCGAGGCTTGCGCTGATGACAACGCAAACATCATCTACGGCCAGATCATCGACGACATGATGGGCGACGCAGTCCGCATCACCGTCATCGCCACTGGCTTCAAGATGAATGCGTCCCAGCCCGCCATGGACTTCTCCCGCAAGGATCTGTTTGCATCCACTGAGCCTGCTCCGCAGACTTCCATGAACTCCGCTCCGGTGACCTTCTCCACCTCTCCGTCGAGCGGCCGCTTCGCAGACGAGGATTACATCCCCGACTTCCTGAAGCGTCAGCGTTAGAAAGCTGCCTTATGACAGCATTGAGTTTGCCCGCGCCCAGTTTGGAAGCGTGCACGCTCGATTCGCTCCATATACTCACTGATGACGCGCTCGCCCTGAAAACGGGCGTGCGCGTTGCTTTTACGGGGCGCTCGGGTGGGGTCAGCGCGGCTCCTTATGACGGCTTGAACCTGGGTTCGCACGTGGGGGATGATCTGTCTGCGGTAAACGAGAACCGCCGCATTCTTCTGCGTGCTCTCGGCGCCGAGGATGCGCGCCTTGTCATGTGCAATCAAGTTCACGGTACCGACCTCGTTGAAATCTATCACGATGGCGAAGGTGAGCTTACCGCTGCATGCGAGAGGGCCTTGTCGCCTGCCGGTGCAGACGGCGTGGTCGTGGGCCTTTCCGGGGTAGCCGCCCTGCTTTGCTTTGCTGATTGTGCGCCGGTGGTCATCGTGTCGCCAACGGGTCGATTTGCCGTGGCGCACGCTGGCTGGCGTGGAGCTGTGGCTGGCATTGCCGGGAAGGCGGCGCGTACCTTGGCGGCTCGTGACCTCGCTTGCCACAGCTTTGAAAGCGCGGAAGAGGCGCTGGCTCAATACAACGCCTACATCGGGCCTCATATTCATGAGGAGTGCTTCGAGACGGGCGAGGATGTGAGCGCTCGTTTTCGAGAGGCTTTCGGCGAAACCTGTCTTGCCGATGCGCGTCACGTGAGCCTTGCCCGAGCCCTGAAGGTAGACCTTGTTCACGCAGGACTTGTCGCATGGCGCATTCTTGATTCGGGCATTTGCACGGTTTGCTCGCACGAAGACTACTTCTCGTATCGCGCATCGGGCGGCGTATGCGGTCGTCATGGGGCGCTTGCCTTGCGTTTAGGTTAGGGAAAGGACGAGATCGCATGGGAATTCAGGAACGCTACGCTCGTGTGGCGCAAGAACTGGCCGATCAGTGCGCGGTGGCGGGCAGGGATCCGCGCGAGGTGCGTTTGGTGGCCGTGTCTAAGACGGTAGGTCTCGAGGGGGTAGCCGAGGCTTTTTCCGGAGGTTCGCTTGATTTCGGGGAAAACCGCCCCGATCAAATTACGCTCAAGGCTGGTGAGTTTCCGCAGGCGCATTGGCACTTCATCGGAAACATCCAGTCGCGTCGTATTCCCGACATCGTTGCATCGGCCAGCTTGATCCATTCGCTGTTCGATCTTTCCCATGCGCGTAAGATAGATGCTTGCGCTCGTGACTTGGGGAAGGTGCAAGACGTCCTTGTCGAGGTGAATGTTTCGGGAGAGGCGAGCAAAAGCGGCGTTTCACCCGATGAGGCCTGCTCGTTCGTGCTCGAGTGTTCAAAGTTTGAGAACCTCTCCGTGCGGGGTCTTATGACCATGGCGCCCATAGACGATCTCGATACCGCGCGAGCCAGTTTTGAGGGCCTGAGGACTTTGTCTGAAGCCATCCGAGCAGAACTCGATCCCGATCATGCCGCAAGGTTTTGCGAGCTTTCCATGGGAATGAGCGACGATTGGCGTGAGGCGGTGACGGCTGGAAGCACTATGGTGCGCATTGGTCGTGCGATATTCTCTGATGAGTTCGAGTAGTTCGGTTTATTCCAGTATAATCAGGTAAGTTAGGGTCCGTGCGTTTATTCGCATGCGACAAAGTTTCGGGCGAGCTTATCGCTCGTGCGAAAACAGATCAGGAGACATGATGGATCTGCAAGACGGCAAGAGAATGTTCGGCGATCTTAAATCCAAGCTCGGCTTCGGCGGCAAGAGCAAGGACGAAGCTTACGATGACGAGTACTTTGACGAAGAGTACGACGACTACGACGAGGAGTACGAGGATTACGGCGAGTACGGCTACGACAGCAGCTATGACAGCAGGCCCGCTCGTTCCTCTCGCGACAGCTATACCACGCGTCCCTCGTATTCGAGCTCGCGTTCGGGTGGCGTTTCCACTCCGCGCTTGGTTTCCATCGACGACGTTCGCGCAAACACTCAGATTCCCTCGAGTTTGAACCGCGATCCTCTGCCCACCCGTCATGTGACTCCCGCATCCTCGATGCGCGGTGGTCGCACCTTGGTAGACGCTTCCGTTCCCCATCAGTTAACCCCCGAGGGTTCCGCTGCTCAGGTTGCGGCATCGCGTCGTCGCAGCTCCGAGGGCCTCGACTCCCTGTTTGAGCCTACGACTGAAACGTCGGCTCGTCCGCAGTCCTCCTTGACTTCGGATCCGGCTATCACCACGCGTGCTGCCTATGACCCTTATGAGAACTACTCCGGTTCCTCGTCTGTTGGCTACAGCTCCTCGCGTTCGGTTGTCGTTGTTAAGCCTATGAGCTACGGCGATGTCGAGCGTGTGTCCCGATCCCTCAAAATTGGCGATGCGGTGGTGCTTGCTCTTGCAGCAACTCCGGATGATCTTTCCAAGCGTGTTCTCGACTTTTCCTTCGGCGTTGCAAGTGCTCTTGACGCAAATGTTGACTGCATTGCCGACAAGGTGTTTGTCATCACGCGAGGCAAGGAGCTCACCGATGCCGAGCGCTTCTCCTTGCGCAGCCAAGGGGTGCTCTAGCCGTGAGCTTGGCTGATCACGTGCGCGTCGTCATTGTCGGCGGCGGTAAGATGGGGGAGGCCATCCTTGCTGGTTGGCTTGCTTCCGATCAGGGAGCTGCCGCAGGGCTCGGTGTGGGCAACTTTGTGGTGGTTAACCCCGGCAAGCCGCGTCGCTCTCTTCTTGAGCAACGGTATGGTGTCGCTTGCGTTGCCGACGTGCGTGAGGTCGATCGAGCAGATATCGTGGTTCTTGCGGTTAAGCCTCAGGTAATGGCGAGCGTGCTCTCTGACTTGGCTGAAAATCCGGCCTTTGGCGGGGGTCAAGTGGGTCCTCTGTTCGTCTCCATTGCGGCTGGGCTTACTACCGCGGGGCTTGAGGCCATGCTTCCCGACGCATCACGCCTTGTGCGCACCATGCCCAACATGCCCCTGCAGCTTGCGGTGGGCGCAACCGCTATTGCCGCTGGTGCGCGCGCAAGTGAGGCAGACGTCGACCTTGTTCGAGATCTTTTCGCGGTGCTGGGGATTGCCGTGGTTGTTGATGAGGCGGATATGGATGCGGTCTGCGCGATAAGCGGATCTGGTCCTGCTTACGTTGCGGCGATGGTCGAGTCTTTGACGGCTGCCGGCGTCGAGCAAGGTCTCGATGCGAAGCTTGCGGAAAGCCTTGCTTTGCAGACCGTGTTGGGTACCGCATTGCTCATTGACGAGACGAGGCAAAGCCCCGCTGCCGTACGCGAGTCCATTTGCAGTCCCGGCGGCACAACGCTTGCTGCGCTTTCCGCCATGAACGAAGCGGGCTTTGACGGCGTGTTCAAGGCTGGCGTTGCGGCGGCCGTTCGTCGATCGAAGGAGTTGGCTTCATGTTGATCTACCTGATCGTTAAGCTTGCTGATGCGTACAGCATGATCATCTTCGTGTATGTCATGATGTCGTGGCTGCCCACCGCAAGCGGAATTATTGGAGATATTTACACCGTTCTTGGTCGCATTTGCGATCCGTATCTTAATTTGTTCAAAAAGCTCATTCCTCCGATTGGAGGAATGGTGGACATAACCCCCATCATTGCACTGCTTGTATTACAATTCGCAGTACGTTTACTCGTGGGTTTAGTGTACTAACCCGTTTAGTTTGGCAATAGCGCAGTGCTGCACGTGAAGGCAGTGAGGCGTACCCCGGAAAGGCGAAGGGAAACAACATGGCTATTACCGCTGCCGACATCCACAATCAGAGCTTCTCGATTGACCGCAAGGGTTACGACGTCGATGAGGTTGACGTTTTCCTCGAGCATGTCGCCGATGAGATCGACATCCTGAACGAGCAGATTGCTCACCTCGAGCAGCAGCTCGATGAGGACGTGTTTGCTGGCTTTGACGCTCCTGCTGCTCCTGTTGAGGAGGTTGCAGAGGATCTGCCTGTCGCGGATTTCGACGTGGCTGAGTATGAGGCCGCCATTGCCGAGCGCGACGAGATCATCGCCGACCTTGAGCGTCAGCTTGAGGAGAAGCGCGCAGACGACAGCGCCATCGCTCAGGCCCTCATCATTGCTCAGCGTTCTGCCGATGATATCGTTAAGCGCGCCAACGCTCAGGCCGCCGAGGCTATTCAGGACGCTCGCGAAGAGGCGCAGCGCATCCTTGATCGTGCTAACGCTGATCGCCAGGACGTCATTGAGGCTATCCACAAGCTGCAGGATGACCGTGAGGATGCCCGTGAAGAGTACGCTGACCTTCTGCGTGACTTCATCGATGACGCGACCGCCAAGCTTGCCGCTATCGGCGTAGGCGTTGTTCCCGCTGCCGCTCACGCCTACGCGGCAGCTCCCCAGGTTGAGGTCCTCGACGCTCCGGCTGAGGATTACTATGGCTATGAGGAAGCACCCCTCGAGTACACCACGCCGCAGGCTGCAACGGGCACCATTTCTCCGGCCGTCCCCGTTGCCTCCGCATACGAGAAGGACCTCTCCGGCTTTGGTGATGCCGACGACTTCGGCTTTGAGATCGACTAACCTTCATAGCGATTTACACGAACGAACCGCCCGCGCTACCTGCGCGGGCGGTTTTATTTCGTGCGGTGCGCAACGCCCTGCTAGAGTCGACGGCCTTTGTGCGCCACAAGTCTCGACGCAGGATCGGACGGGCGTTTGCGCGGGGCTCTCTCTGCAGGAGGGGTTGTAGTTGAAACGAGTGGGCCTATAAGCCGGGTTCTGTCGTAGGACGGCCATTTATCTAGAATGCGCGTCACCGCGCATCTCAAGCGCGCAACCCGAACGCACGGAAGGGCGGCCGTGTCGCGTTCCTATTTGCGTTTGCTCCAGATGGGGTTTACCAAGCTACGTCGTTGCCGACGCACTGGTGCGCTCTTACCGCACCGTTTCAGCTTTTCTCCTGCAAAGCGCTCGCAAGTCACCTTTTAGCGAAGTCTGCAATCAGACCTCGTGTTCGGGTGAGTTGCGAGCGCCCTGCAGGGGAGTCTTCTTTTCTGTGGCACTTTCCGTCGGGTCGCCCCGCCCAGCCGTTAGCTGGCATCTTGCCCTTGGGAGCCCGGACTTTCCTCACGAAGCCTAAAGCCTCGCGCGACCGTCTGGCCCACTCGCGTATGGTATTCTAACAAATTGCGTCGTTTTCTTGACGGCGTGCAGAGTTTTTTCGTTCTTGTGCCATGAGGGAGTGTTCGATCATGAAGGCCTGTGCGTTGGTTGGGGCATCTGAGTTTAATGCGGAGCATTTCCAGGCCATGGATGCGCAAAATGCGTTTAACTACGTCATTGCGGTGGACGCGGGCCTGAAGCACCTCGAGTCCATCGGGCGCACGCCGGACATGGCTCTTGGCGACTTTGACTCGCTCGGTTACGTACCCCAGGGAATGCGTGTTGCCCGATTCTCGGCAAACAAGAACAAAAGCGACATGGATCTCGCGCTTGAGCGAGCACGCAACATGCGCTATGACGAGATCTTCGTTTACGGTGCTCTTGGCGGTCGACTCGACCATACGCTTGCTAACCTGCAGCTTTTCGCTAAGTACTCGGAAAAGGGTGCCATCGTCAATGCCATCGGAGTAAGCGAAGCTGCCACTTATGTTACCGGCCCCGACACCTACGAGATGCCAGCTCAGGAGAGCGGAACCATCTCGGTGTTCTCTATGTCCGACGAGGCTAGGGGCGTATTCGAGCGCGGCTTGGCATACGAGCTTGATGATGCAAGCCTGAGCAACAGGACTTCGCTGGGTCTCTCAAACGAGTTCATCGGGGAGCCCGTCCTGATTGGCGTTGAGAGCGGCACCATCGTTGTCATCGTCCCGTTCGGCGAAGATTTGTAGCCAGCGCAGTCCATATGAGTTAACCTAAAGCTGCTAATGCGCAGCACCATAGAGCGCAGGGGAGCTTGCAAATCCTTCGAAGCGAAGGACGGCGGGCTGAGAGGAGGCGCGTATCGCCTCGACCCATTGAACCTGTCTGGATAATGCCAACGAAGGGAGCAAAGTCATGAGGCCATTTGCCCTGAATGACGCGGTGCAATCCGTGCGCAACGGATCTCCGCTTGTCCACTGCATCACCAACTACGTTACCGTCAACGATTGCGCGAACGCCCTTTTGGCCGTCGGTGCAAGCCCCATCATGAGCGACGAACCCGCCGACGTGGAGGACATCACCTCCATATGCGGCGGCCTGCTCATCAACATCGGCACCCTGAACGCCTCTTCAATCGAGTCCATGAAGGTGGCGGGCAGGAAGGCTGCGGACCTTGGGCATCCCATCGTCCTGGATCCCGTGGGCGCAGGCGCATCGAGGCTTCGCACCGAAACCGCCTCAAGCCTGCTTGACGAGCTTCCCATTGCCGCCATTCGAGGAAACATGTCCGAGGTGAAGGCTTTGGCGGGAGCAAGCGTCGCCACCCGTGGAGTTGACGTCAACCCCGATGACGCTGTGACCGATGAGAATCTTCGATCGAGTGCCCAGTTTGCTCGTCAGCTAGCTGCAAAGACGGGGTCTATTGTGGCCATTACCGGCGCTATCGATATCGTTGCTGATGCGCATACCGCTTATGCGATTCGCAACGGCAGTCCCATGATGGGGCGCATCACGGGCGCTGGCTGCATGCTTTCCTGTGTTTTGGCGGCGTTTCTTGTGGCCAATGGGGAAGAGGGCTACTTGGAAGCTGCGGTAGCGGCTGTGTCTGCCATGGGCCTTGCCGGTCAGGTGGCAGTGTCGCGCATGGGCTCAGAAGATGGAAACGGAAGCTATCGCACTTACGTTCTTGACGCACTTTATCGCCTGACGGGGGATAGCCTTGAGCGGGGAGCTCTGATCGAGCGCGTCGAGCTTGATTAAGACGAAATAGTTGGATAAAGGTTCAAGGGGCCTGTATGGGCGATCGCATAGAAAACCACATGATAGGCATTGACCACGCGCCGGGCTCATTGAGGGAGTCCATGCTGCTGTATGCCGTCACCGATAATGCTTGGCTAGCAGGCCGCAAGCTT
>JAFXIM010000079.1 GCA_017533165.1 Eggerthellaceae bacterium | reverse complement strand
TGCCGTACTCCTCTATGGCAACGGCGTCCTCGATGTACTCGCACCCGTCGTTCACGGATGCGATGGTCAGGCGCTCCTCGGTCTCCACCTCGGTTTCGTTGCCGTACTCGTCGGTCTCGGTGACGGTTTTCTTGGCTCCGAACGGGTAGAGGCGGGTGATTACCTCGTTGGGGTTCACCTCGCGCCTAGATGACTTCATGTTGCGCCCCAGCTTGATCGGCGTTGCGCGGGTGGTTCCCAGCTTCTCGGCGTAGTCAAGGTACAGAAGCCCGTCGGATCCGCGCCTCACGCGCATCTCGCCGCCGAACGAATCGGTCAGCTTCGAGCGGAGCGTGTTCCACGTTTTCTCACGCTGGATGCCGCAGAACAAGCCGTCCGATGTGTCGTAGGTATGGAAATCGACCGTGCCCAGGTAGACGCGCTTCTCCTCGGGCATGCGGGCGTTATGCACGTCCAGCACGTAGGATATGAACTCGCCTACGGTTTCCCACTGGCGCTCCTCCACGTAGGCTTGCATGGAGTCGAGCAGGTACGCCTCGACGTGCTCGCAGGTGACCGAGCGCATGACCAACCCCGACTCGTCCATAGACGGCACGGGCATGACCACGCGCCCCTCGAACTCCAGCGTGCCGTATCGGGTGTCGATTACCTCGACGGTGGTTGACAGCGGGCGCAACAAGTCGTAGCCGAGGTTGTTCGGGTATATGTCAAAGGAAAGGGAGCAGATTTGGTTCCGCTCCCCCGTGATTTTGGCGTTTGCCAGCTTATGGCGCTCCCCGTGGATGATGGTGGGAACGCCGTCGTTGTGTATCGTGATTAGGTACAACTTAGATCAGCTCCTCCCTCCATTTGATGGTGCATGGGGAGCCTTCAACCGTTACCGTGTTGTCCCCATGCTCGAGCACGATGTCAAGATCGATCTCGCCGCTGAAAGACTGGCTCATGCTGCCGACCGTGATGGTCGTGGAGCCCTCCGTGACTCCCGTCACCAGCACGCGCATTCCGCTGTTTGCTACGGTGCTTTCCCCTGCCGCCAGATCGACGGAGGTTTCCTCGTCGGCTATGCGGAACGGGTAGCAGGTGAAGGTCGCCTCGATAGTCGCCGCCAGCCCTGATTCGTCGTAGTCGGGTTCGCACTCGTCGCACGTTCCCCTGAAGTGGTATCCCCTGATCTCATCGTCGCGGATCTCGGTTTCGTAAATGCCGTGGAGCCAGTTGACGAACGCCGTAACCGACTCATGGAGCGTCGCTGGATCGTCCTCGATCAGATCGAACGCGTAGACGATCTCTCGCGACTCGTAGGCCACGCCGCCGTAAAGGCGGGAGAAGTCGTAGTAGCCGCTCATGTACGGCACCGTTTCCCTGATGACCTTCTTCTTCGGATCGCCGATCTTCGACCACGCGTAGGGGTTGCCGAAGTCGGAGGACGAGTGCTTTCCGTTTGCGCTTATCCCTGCGTTCACAGCGTCAGCCCCCTTCCTACGAGCATCTGGCGGGTTCCGCTGACGGAGTCGATGTCATCAGCCGCTGAAGTTGCGAGAACGCGCCCGTTCAGCTCGAGCACGGTTACGCGATCGGCCAGCTTCTCGACGGCGGATACGATCCTGTCGGTGCCGTCGTTCTGCATTGCATTCTGCACGACCGTGCCGATCAATCCCATCAGATGGCTCTCGCCCGCAACTACCTCGTTGCCGGCTTCGCCCGCTCCCAAGAGCGAGCCGTTGCCGTATCCGAATATCGTCGGGCTGGAGAGAACCATGGCGTTGTCCATAGCCTTGGCGTACCAGCTGACGCTGAAGCTGGGCGTTCTCGGCGGCATCAGGCTAAAGCTGCCGGAAATCCTTACATGCGGAAGCTTCAGATGCGGCAGAGACCAGCTGAAGTTGAAGAAACCCTTGATGGTGTCGATGGCGTTTCCTACGAAGTCGCGTGCCGATGCGATCTTGCTGGTGATGGAGGTTTCGATAGCCGACCAAATTCCAGACACGATCGACTTCAACCCGTTGAATATCGACTTCACGCCGTTGGAAAGCGTCGTGAAGTCTCCCGTCGTGATGGCGACGATAACCCCGCATGCCGTTTGGAACAGTCCGCTTATGACGGACAAGGCTCCGGAGATAATCGGCGCTATGCTGCCGTTCATGATCGAATCGACGATGGACTTGATCTGCTCGAAAGCAGGCTGCACGATCGGCGCGAGAGCCTCGCAGACCGATGTGATGGCAGTCTTGATGCCCTCCCACGCCAGCGTGACGGCGTTTCGGAAGTCCTCGTTGGTGTTCCACAGGTAGAGGATCGAGGCAGCCAGCGTAGCGAACACTGCGATGATGGGAAGTATCGGAACCGCTAGTCCGGATATCGCGAGCTTTAGCGCCGTGAAGCTTGCCGTAAGGCTCGTCATCATCGGGCCGAAGGACAGGGCGAGCGCCAATGCGCCAATGGATACCGCTGCGATGCCGGCGATGGGCACGATCCAGTTGAGGTGATCGGAGAGGAACCCGATGCCGTCTGCAGCAAGCGCCTTTACGGCGGTGGTGAGGGGCGTCGCCGCGTCAGCCAGCTTAGACTGCGACTGAAGCAGCTCGTCGCTCGCGACGCGCGATGCAGCAACGGCCTCGTTGGCTTCCTGGAACTGCTCTCCCATCTCGCTGTACTGGGTGCCGAGCGCCGCCGTGAGGAGGGCAACGCGCTCCTGCTCCGTCCCGCATTTCGCGAGGGCGGCGTTCATGGCGTCCTCGTTGCTCAAGCCTTCGCTGACGGCTTGGTTGTATGCCGCCATGATGCCCGGGTACTCGGACATCTTGGCGTTGAATTGCTCTTGGTTGATGGTGGTCCAGTTAAGGGCATCAGCGAGACCGCCCGTGACCTGCCCGCACCTGACTGTCTCGTTGGCGCTTTCGATCAGGTTCTCGATTGGGAGCGCATCGCCGTGGGCCGTGGCGGCGCCGCTTGCGATGTCGTACCACAATGCGACGTCGGCGCCTGCGTCTGCGAGGTTGCGCATGTCGAGCGCGGCTTCGGTCGCCTGGTCTTCGTCGCCCACTATCCCGAGGAAGTTGCGGTACACGTCCGTGGCCTCCTCGATGCTTCTTCCGCTGTGCTCGTAGGCGACTTGCAGCTCGCTCATGTTGACGCGGTTCTCCTGCGTCGCCTCGTCAAGCTGGGCGATCGAGGATGCAGCGTTTGTGCAGAAGTCGGCGAGCATGGTTCCTGCAGCCAGCTCACCGATGCTGCTCTTCATTTCCTTGGCTTCGTCGGAAGCGCCGTCAAACGCCCTCGCAAGGTTGCGAGCCGCATCTTCGGCGACCCCCATCGCGGCCTTGCTGCTTTTCAGCTCGGCTCTCGCCTGGCTGAGACTGGCCTCGAGATCCTTCGCCTCGGATGATGTCTTCCCGAACTGGATGATGGCGCTCTTGTACTCCGATTCGAGTCGCTTGACCTCGGCGCTCTGCCGGTTGATCTCGTTGGTAAGCTGGCCGTACGCGCTCTCCGCGAACGACAGTTTGGCCTTCGCGTTGTCCAGGGCGTCGCCGAGCCCCATGAGCTGCGCCTCGGCCTTGCGCAGCTTGCCTTCCAGCTCCTTTACCTCGTTCGAGTTCTCGCCGTATGCGAACTTGGCTGCTTCGAGCTTATGGCGGAGGTTCTCCACCACCGCGGACTGCTCCTTCTCCTTCTGGGTAAGAAGCTCGATCTTGCTCGAGAGCAGGTTCGTATCGGTGTTGTTGTTCTTGAGGGCCTTGGAATTTTTGTCGAGCTCTCCGTTGAGTCGACCTATCTCGGCTTTAGACCCTTGGATGGCTGCGTCGAATTGCTCCGTCGCCGCGTTGAATACGATTTTAGCCTCGTTGTTCTTTGCCACGTTCAGCCCTCCTCTCGGCTTCTTCTCTCTTTTTGCGCACGGCGCTGTCGAGCCACTGGTCGTAGGCGTGCTTGTTCGCTTCAACCGACTTGAGGAAAGAGACGCTTGAGTTCCAGAAGATGTCTTCCGGCAATCCGCAGATGAGCACGTAGTACGTGTACGCATCGGCGGCGTCCTCTATCCGATAGTCGGGAAGGGTTATGTCATCGGGATCCTTGCGCCTGCGCGTCTCCCTTATGAAAGGGTCTCGGAATCCCGCTTCGATTTTGGGTCGAGCAGCGCGGCCACCGTCTCCATGACGCTGCGCATGTCATCGGGGACCATCCCTATGAAGTCCGCATAGGCCATCGCGCCGTCCATGCTTCCGTTTTGGTTCAAGTAGCCTCCTCGATACGCCGCGTACAGGACCCTCATGTTGTCCATCACATCCGTCGACCCCTTGGTGAGCACTCGTGAAAAGTCCGGGTAGCTCTCGTCGCGGCTTACGCGCAGGCGCTCGATGATGCTCCACGAGATCTCGAGGGGCACCGTCTCGCCGTTTTTCAGCTCGAACGGCATGGCCGCGCTCGGCATGATCTGCTTCTGCTGCTGCTTGTTGAAAATCGCCATTAACTCCACTCCTCAAAAGAAAAGCGGGGCATGGAATGAACCACGCCCCGCCTGTTTAGTTTTTTGTTGTCTTTTACTCGGCCTTGAGCTCGACGTAATCGACGCCGTTCTTCTCGCCAGCCGCTACGATCTCGGCATAGCGTTCCTGGGTGATCTCGAGCACATCTCCGACGCGGCGCATCTTCTTCTTGCACGCCTTGTCCTTGAATCGGGTCTTCACCACGACCTTGACCATCTCGGGCTCCTCTTCGGGAGCCTGAGCCTGCTCCACATCAGGAGCCTGAACCTGCTCGACCTCAGCGGCCTTCTCCTTAACTGCCTTTGCCATTTCAATCACTCCTTATACGGTTGCCACGTTGACGAGCTCTGGCGTGAACGACTCGAGCCAAGCGGCCTTGATTTCCTCGGACACTCCGTCGGACGGAGCCTCGTAACGGCCGTAGCCGGCATCATCGGAGGAATAGGAGATCTCCAGCTCGATCTCGGCTACCTCCTCGGCGCCGTTCTCGACGTTGCGCTTCGGACCGGTGGACGCAATGCATTTGGGCCATGCCATCATCTTCTCGTTCATGTCCTCGTCGAGCATGCGCCCGGTGATCATCACGTCGGGGTGCATGTTCTCCATGCCGTAGCCGTAAACGCCGTCTTTCAGATCCTCGCGTTCCATGTCATGGAGCGCGTAGTAGCACGCCATGGGCATGTGGCACGTCAGCTTGAGCGTGCCGGAGCCGGTGCCGAACGTCCTGTTCTTCTTGATGCGGCCGCGACACTTCTTCACGACCTTGCGAACCTCGGACTCCTCCTCCAGCTTGCCGATGCACTCGACATGCCAGAAGGTCTCGCCGACGGTGAGCACGAGCTCACGTGCCTCGTATTCGGAGAACACGGTATCTGTTCCCTTGGTTGGCATAGGGATCACTCCTCTCAGTTCTCAAAGGCCTCGACCAGATCTGATACGAGGCCTTCGGTGATTTCAGGTGCTGCACGTTCGGCGCCTCGCAGCATGAACTGCTGGTTGCCGACGTGCTTTCTCGTGTTGGTGCCATCGTCTGGGAAGTACAGGTACCCGTACCTTCCCCGAGCCACGATGGTCACCTTCATCGGCTCGTTGTCCTGCGCCAGCTTCTCGCCAGCGCCAGGGTTTCCCGCCATTGACGGGGCCTTGCCCTTCCAGCGTCGACCGGAAGGGTGAATGAAGCCAGGGATGTACTGCTTGATCTTCTGAGCGCCCTCGCCGTGGAGCCGCTCGTCGATCACCCTGCCGCAGCCAGCGCCGAACCTCTTGAGCCGTTCGTCCAGCGCGACGAAGTCGGAGTAGTCGACGCTAATCATCGGGGCCACGCTTTCGCGGTGCGACGAACTTGAGAACCAGCATCTCCACGGTGTCGTTCGAATCGGGCTTTGCCGCGTACTCGTAATCGTGGGATCCCTCGGCGAGCCGAACCTTCGGCAGCGACTCCATGGCGGCGATTACCCGCTCGGGCAGCCCCTCGGGGATGAACTCCTCGCGAACGATGGCCACCTCGAAGTAATCGGAGTAGCCCGTCCTGCTGGCGGTGCGGTTGAAGTTCTTGCACGCAAGCACCATGTAGTCCCACGGAGCGGAGCGGTCGTGTTTCTCGGCGGTTCCGTAATGTACGACGGGGTCAACCTCGATCAGCTTCTCCATGATTGCGTTGCGATCCATCAGCCCACCTCCAGCTTGCCGACGCTCGACATGTAGAGGTACATATCCCGCTTCGACTTGTCGATGTAGGAGATGCTGTAGAGGTCATCGCCGATGACGGCGCGGCACTCCGAGTCCACGTCGGGACGGAGGTAGGTTCGGATCTTCTTGGAAAGGGTGAAGCCGCGCTGGTTGGCGAACTCGAAGTCCTGATCCCTGCACGATTTCTCCTCGTAGCAAAGCGTCACGACGAGATCCATGTCCTTTAGAGTGCGCGGATTCCTACGTGCGTTGAAGTCCGTCTTGCGATCCTTCTCGCGGTAGATCCCGACCACGCCGTCGTTAAGCGTCATCAGATGACTCTTGCTCTTCAGCATACTGGGACACCTCCCACTTGCGCCTTGCGTGGGCTAGATCGGCGGCGTAGTTGGCCTCGAACTCGTCCTCCACGTCGTTCCACATGTAGTAGCAGAGAGCCAGGAACAGCTTGTTCTCTATTCCTGGCTTGCTGAAATCGAACGCCTCCTGATCGGGGATGCCGATCTTGAACCTAAGATCAGCCTCCGCCGTCAGGATGATGTCGGTGTCGATGCGCTCGTCGGTGGCATCATCGCCATCCCAAGTTACGCGCAGCTTGCGCCTTACCTGTTCCTTCAAATCAGCCATCGCACATCACTCCTTAGACAGTGGCTACTGCCTCGGGGTTCTGGACGGTGATGTACATCGGATCGAGCTCGCTGATGTCGAGCAGGAGGAACGAGGTGTTGTCGAACGCACGACCCGTGCCGTACTGCTTGACCTTGAAGTATCGGACGTCCTCGAGGAACTTGAAGTCATCGGAGAACTCGACCACGCCGTTCTGCTCGCCGCCGATGAACATGTTGTACTCATCGAGGAGACCCATCAGCGCCTCGCCGTCTGCAAGCTCGTTGGAGATCATGGCCTCAGTCGGGAACGGGAATCGGTCGCCGACGTACTGGCCTGCGGTGTTGAGGACGGTGGTTGCGGGCATGACCTTCTCCACGTAGTCGGTCATGTTGCAGATGATGCCGACCTTTGCGAACTTACGGCGTGCGCCGCTCTCGGTCTTGGTCAGCTTGCCGAGCAGCTTGCCATACGGAGCCGGAGCGAAGGAAGTGACCTTCTCGGCAGACTTGCGCGGGTAGCCGTCGGTGGTGGAGAAGCTGACGCCCTCGTGGATGTCGCGATCCATGCCGATGGGCATGTTCACACCAGTGCCGGAGACGATGCCCTCCTCGAGGCCGCAAAGCAGAGCCTCCTTGAGGACGGTGCGGATGTAGCCGTCGAGGAACACGGGGCCGAGGTCGAGCATGCCCTTCTCGACGAACGCGAAAGCGGACAGCTTGGACTGGTTGACATCGATGACCTTGAAGCCGCTCGTGATCTCCTTGGAGATGGCGTCGGTGATCTTGCCCCACACGGCCTTCTGCTTGGTGTGGTCGTTCATGATCCACTTCACGGCGTAGCCGACGTACTGGAAGGTGATCTTGTTGAGCAGCTGGTGCTCCTCGGTGAGATCCTTGTAGACATCCGCGAGGATGGTGGTCGGCATGAGGTCTTCCTCGTTGTCAGTGCCGATGATCTCGGTGAACTTCTGCTGCGGGGAATCGGACTTCATAGCCTCGATCAGCTTCTGGTAGTAGCTGGTCTCCTTGGTGGTCAGCTGGCGGTAGCCGCGCTCTGCGAGGATGCGGGAGTCGTTAGAAGCCTTGGCCTCCTCGAAGTCGGCCATCATGCGCTGGGCAAGGGACTCGTGGAAGTTAGCCCACGCCTGCTCCTGTACGGCGGGGTCATCGGATTTCATGGCTGCTGCCATCTCCGCCGCGACGGCGGAGTTCTGGAACTTGATAGTCATGGTTCTTCATCCTTTCTAGTTTTTGAATGCGCTCAAAAAGAAAGAGCGGCATGCCTGCTCGCTCTTTTTTTTGTATATGGTTGTTTAGGTGATTTTTGTTTCGTCTGTTATGTTGCAAAGTGATTGAATTACGTATGTTTGCAGGGCATTGATAAACTTTTTTGTAAAATAACCGATAAAATATTTGGTGGCTATAAAAAAAAGAACTACTTTTGCATCGCAATTAAGGATTGCACTTTAT
>JAFXIM010000078.1 GCA_017533165.1 Eggerthellaceae bacterium | reverse complement strand
CGTTGATTCAAATAGTCGGAGCGCCTCCTTGCGTGCATGCGCAGGGGGGCGCTCTTGCTGTAGGTGCTTGGACAAGTGTGGTTTTTGCAGATCGAAAATTGCATTGTTAGGCATATATGTTGCGCTATGGTAGACTTTCCTAATGTTTGTAAAATTCCGATAATATTGTGCATATACAGGGGTAACCTACATGGCATTTTTGGATGTGTTCCAGAGTCTTACGGGTCAAATGTCGGCTGATATGGCTATTGACCTCGGCACCGCAAACACGCTTGTCGCTGTGACGGGAGAGGGAATCGTAATTAACGAGCCTTCCGTCGTCGCTATCGAAAAAAGCACTAATCGCGTTCTTGCCGTTGGTCATGAAGCTAAGAACATGATTAACCATACTCCTGATGCCTTTTCTGCCGAGCATCCGCTTAAAGACGGTGTGATCTCCGATTACGATGTCACCGAGGCCATGCTTTCTGCGTTTATCAACAAGGCCTCCGGTCGCAAGTATCCTTGGCAGCCCAAACCCCGTATCGTCATCTGCATCCCCTGTGGAGCAACCTCCGTCGAGAAGCGTGCCGTATTCGAGGCTGCAATTCAGGCGGGTGCTCGCCAGGCGTATCTGATCGAAGAACCTATGGCGGCCGCTATGGGCGCCGATCTTCCCGTTACGGAACCTACTGGTTCTATGGTTGTCGACATCGGTGGCGGCACCACTGAGGTTGCCGTTATCTCGCTCGGTGGTATCGTGACTTCTTCGAGCCTTCGCCTTGCGGGCAATCGTCTTGACGAAGCCATTGCCCTGCATCTCCGCGATCTTCTTGGCATCAAGATTGGCGAGCGTACGGCAGAGGTCATTAAGATCAAGATTGGCTCCATCCTTCCGTTCGAAGACGGTCGTGAGCGCGATATGGTCATCTCCGGTCAAGACCTGTATACCGATCAGCCCAAGGAAGTCACCATTCAGTCCGAAGATGTGCGCGCGGCACTTCAGCCGCCCATCGAGGAAATGGTGCTTCACATCAAGGAAACGTTCAAGAAGACCAACCCCGACCTTGCATCCGACATCATTCAGAACGGCATTCTTCTGACGGGTGGCGGCGGCCTTCTTTCCGGTCTTGATCGTTACCTTACCGACAAGCTTGAGATTCCTGTTTGGGTGAGCGAAACGGCTCTCACCAACGTCGTTTCCGGCTGCTTGAAGGTGCTTGAGACTCCGACCGCACTGCGCCAGACGCTCATGCGCTCGAAGTAAGGCTATATATCTTTTGATGGCTTACAACTTTAAAGACAAAGAATCAGTGCCCTTTCAGCGGGTGCTCCTTGGCGTGTTGCTGGCGCTCTCTCTTGTGCTGGTCGCAGCGTATTCCCGTGAAGACGAAAGCGGTCTTCTGCATGAGCTGCAGGCTGGCGTGCAAAACGTCGTCGCGCCTTTGAAGTTCGTGGGAGCAAGCGCTGGCTCGGTTGCGGAAGACGCTGGCGAGGCTCTGGCTGATATTACGGCTTCCCAGGAAACGCTTTCCGGCTTAAAAGAGCAGAATGCCGCCTTGATCGAGATGATTGCGCAGACCGAAGAGTACCGGCAGGAGATCGAGCGCCTTCAGTCGCTGCTCAACCTGCGCGATGCGTACTCTATCGAGGGCGCGAGTGCTCGCGTG
>JAFXIM010000077.1 GCA_017533165.1 Eggerthellaceae bacterium | reverse complement strand
GTGCCGCGAGGGTCTCCGAGCGCGTGATGCCGGGTTCCGTAAAGATGGACAAGGGTGCTCACCCCGACCCCATCGGTCCGCGCATCGACCGCGGCGGCTGCACCAACCTCATCAGCCCGCCCGACGTCATCTCCAAGCACTGCGCCGGCTTCGTCGTAACCGGATACCTGGTTGACGTCGCCAAGCTTGAGGCCGCCGAGATGGAGCAGTGGAAGAAGGACTACCCGGAGCACTTTGAGCGCACCGAGAAGTACGACCTCGCCTCCGGCTCCAGCTGGGACGGCTGGGTCGTGGAAGGAGTTGAATAGGATGAAGACTTTCCTCATTGACCTCGAGAAGTGCACCGGATGCTACGCTTGCCAGATCGGCTGCAAAGACGAGCATTGCGAGCAGGCCTGGATGCCCTACGCCGAGGCCCAGCCCGAGACGGGCCAGTTCTGGATGAAGGTGAACGAGTTCGAGCGCGGCCATCGCCCGCACGTCAAGGTCGCCTACATCCCGACCCCGTGCCAGCACTGCGCCGACGCCCCCTGTATGGACGCCGCCACGGACGGTGCCGTGTACCGCCGCGCCGACGGCATCGTGCTCATCGATCCCGCCAAGGCCAAGGGCCAGAAGGCCATCATGGACGCCTGCCCCTACGGCGCCGTCTACTGGAATGATGCCCTTGACATCCCGCAGAAGTGCACCGGCTGCGCCCACCTGCAGGACGAAGGCGACACCATCACCGTGCCGCGCTGCTACGACAACTGCGTGCATGGCGCCATCACCTGGGGCGAAGAGGCCGAGCTCGACCTCGAAGGTGCCGAGCGCCTGTACCCCGAGTACGGTACTGCTCCGCAGGTGTGGTACAAGCACCTCCCGAAGAAGTTCGTGGCCGGCCGCGTGTACGATCCGATCGCCAAGGAGGTCGTTGTCGGCGCGACGGTGACTGCCGTTGGCGAGGAGGGTTCTTTCTCCGCCACGACCAACTGGATCGGCGACTTCTGGCTGCGTGACCTGCCTGCTGCCGACTGGGTTGTGACCATTGAGAAGGACGGCAAGAAGGTCGAGATCGAGACCTCTACCAAGGTCGAGGACAAGGGCCTCGGCGAGATCGCCCTCGCATAACACATTGATATTGACTCGGCAGGGTGAAGGAATCCGCCTCTTTGCCCTGCCGGTCCGTAATCCTGCGAAATGGAGTTCACAATGAAGTGTTCGATTTACAGCAAGCCTCACGAGATGACGATCGTTGAACGTCCCGATCCCGTGGCTGGTCCTGATCAGGTGGTCGTGAAGGTCGAGCGCGCGGGTATTTGCGGTTCCGACGTTACCGCGTGGATCCACGACGGCACCATCGTCGGCGTCTTCCCCGACATGGAGTGGGGCCATGAGTTCGCCGGCGTCGTGGAGCAGGTTGGCTCCGAGGTCGAGGGTATTTCCGTCGGTGATCGCGTGTGGGTCAATCCGCTGCTTGCCAAGGAGCTCGGCCTCATGATGGCCGATATGTGTGGCGCTTTCTCCGAGAAGGTGCTCGTTGAGAAGGCCAAGCTCAACTACAACCTGTACCTCCTTCCCGACAGCATCCCTATGGAGCATGCCGCGCTTATCGAGCCGTTCTGCGTTGGTACGCACGGCAAGAACAGGGCGAAGTGCAAGCCCGGAGACCACGTGGTCATCTATGGCGCCGGCCCCATCGGCCTGTGCGCTTTGAGCGGCTTGGTCGGTCAGGGCGTCGAGAACGTCGTCGTTCTCGAGCAGCGCGAGGAGCGCCTTG
>JAFXIM010000076.1 GCA_017533165.1 Eggerthellaceae bacterium | reverse complement strand
CGGCTTGACGGGCTTGGCAGCGGGCCTGACACCCGCACCGCCCGTGGCGGACTTGGCACCCGTACCGCCCTTGGCCGACTTGACATGCGCGGTCGGCTTGGCTTGCTTGGCAGCGGGCCTGGCGCTCTTCGCGCCCCTCGCGCCGTTTGCGGCAGTCAACGCGCTTACCTTCGCCGCCTTTTTGGGCGCAGCCTTGCGAGCCCCCTTTTCCGGGGACTTTACCGAGGACTTTGCAGCCGCCTTTGTCTTGGGCTTCTTGTTTGATTGGGATGATTTCCCTATAGTCTTTTTCATGCAGGCTATTGTGTCACAAGCTGCGCGTTTTTTGATCCTCGCGCGCGCGACCGATGCGAAGCGCACGAGTCTTGCACAATCCTGCACAGAACCGTCCTCGTGACTAACCGGGAGGAGACCCCATGAGCCCTACGCCCAGCGCGGCAAACGCCGATGAGTTCCTCGAGTTGTACAAGCACCTCGAGTCGGCTATCAAGGAACGCTTCCCGCAAGTGGAGGGATCCGCCGTGCCTTGGCTTGCGGGGCGCCGCGAGTTTAGGCAGCTGAGCGCCGAACTGGACTACTGCCGCGAAGTGCGCAACCTCCTCGCTCACCGCCCCCGACCCGGGCGCGGGCGCAATGACTTCGCGGTACACCCAAGCGGGCCCATGCTGCAGCTTCTGCGCAGCGTGATCATCGCGGTTGAGCACCCACCGCGCGTAACCAAAGTCATGACCCCCAAGGAAAAGCTGCTGGCCGCCGGCTTGGACGACCTCGTGCGTCCCGTGATGGCGCAGATGACCGAAAACGCCTACACCTACGTGCCCATTTTGACGAAAGGCGCGGTTTCGGGCGTGTTCAGCGCAAACAGCCTCGTGGCTTACCTGGCACGTGAGGACAAGGTGGAAATCGGCCCTGACATGTGCTTTTCCGATTTGGCGAGCTACCTGCCGCTCGACGAGCACGTAGCCGAGACCTTCAAGTTCGTGCCGCGCACGGCAACGGTCTCCGAGGTGGGCGACCTGTTCGACGACGCCGTGTGCAGCCAGTGTCGCGTTGGCGTGGTGTTCGTCACGCACAACGGCCGCCCAAGCGAGAAAATCCTCGGCATGGTAACCGCCTGGGATGTCGCCGCGGTGGCTTAAGGGCTGCAGAAGGTAAGTCTGCACGTAGATGCGAGGTCACAGCTTCTGCCCCTTTGGTGTAGCCGCAAGACAAAGAGCCGCTTTCGTCAGCAAATCCCGCTTTTTAGGGTAGAGTATGCGCAAGTTGGAAAATGCCGATGATCGTTTGCCACTCAATCGGCAGACGCGGCAGCAGCTAAGAATCAAGCACGCCCCCTCACCCGGGCGGGGATGCTAAGAACCAGGCGGAGCTTATGATGGCAAGCGAAGACGATATTCGCCGAGAGCGCGCTCGTGCTCGCCTCGCCGCGCGCCAAGGCCGCGCTCTGCCCGAAACTGGCGCGAACGCAGGCGTCGGCGAAAGCGCTTCCGGGCGCATGCTCATCCCCCGTCAGGGAACGCCCCTCAGCAAGCGCGGTGACTCAAGCCGCGCCATCACCCAGGAAGACCTCGACGCTGTTAACGCAAAGCGTCGGGGCGCTCGTAAACGGGATGCTCAAACGGGCGATCCGCAAGCGAGTGGCAAACTCCCACGAATCGAAGGCGCAGCTCCGCGAGGCAACGGACCCCGCGGCTCGCAGCGCAGCGGCCGCCGAGGAGGCGGCAAGCTCAACGGCAGGTCGGGCGGCGGCTCCCTCGGCGGCAGGTCAGGCGGCAAAAACCGCGGCCTTCCCTCTCCCGGCGGCAAACGCAAGCGCTTGTTCGGCAAACGCAACACAGGATTTTCCTCTTCAGGCGGCTTCGGCTCTAAACCGAAAGGCCTTCGGGCCATCCTGCCTAAGGTGCTCATGCTGCTCATCATTCTTGCGCTCCTTGCGGGGCTCGTGTTTCTCGGCCGCGGCTGCGTAGCAAAAGTCAACGACTTCATAGCCGACGATCAGGCGCGCCACGCAGAACCGCCCGAGCCCGGTCCTGTCCCGGACTTCTTCGAGGTTTCGGCCATCGTGGGTGACAGCCTCGCCTTCAAGCTCATAGAGAAGTCCATCCTCCTCCCGGATGCATACTGGATAGCCATGAACGTCGATCAGTACGAGCTGTACGGCGCCGCCTACCAACGCAAGCTCATCCGCCTGGCGGCCATGGACACCAACGCGGTTTCCTTCGTGCGCGGCTACCCTGAGTCCTATCCCGCGGAAAGCGGCCAGAGCGGTCTGCCCGCCTGGGAGGGCGAAGGCGTCCCCCTGTACTACCAGTACGACGCACGCTGGGGCTACACGGAATACGGCGGCAAAGGCTTTGCCCTCACAGGTTGCGGCCCCACGTGCCTGGCCATGGTCTACCAGCACATCACCGGCAAAAACGACATGTCCCCCTACGACATGGGCGTCTTTGCGAGCAACAACGGCTACGTGACCGAATCGGACGGCACCTACACCTCGTTTTTCCTGGAGGGGTCCGCCTCGCTCGGCCTCTACCCGCATGACCTTGCCATATCCACGGACAGCATTACCTGGGCGCTTCAAAACAACGGTGTCATCGTAGCCAACATGCGCGAAGGCGACTTCACCGAAGGCGGCCATTACATCCTTCTTACCGGTATAGACGGCGAAGGTAAGGTCAGCGTGAATGACCCCTATTCGAGCATCAACTCCGCAAGGACTTGGGACTTAGACACCGTCATGTCGCAATCGATCAGAATGGTTGCCTTCTACAAGGGCTAAGCGCACTGCATCAAATCCAGCCAGCGTGCGACCGGAGCGAAAGCGCGCGGAACCAATCAGCATGGGCCGGAGCCGACATGTGCAGTAGGAAACAGGCACCCGAAACCAAGCTGGCGCCTGACCGTTGCATGGATGCGCGACGCGCAACGCGGGGTCTCCACAATCATTTGGTATAGTGGTTACGAAACACGACCCTTAGAGATTGGGACCCTTATGAGTTTTGTCGTACGTTGGCTTGTAACCGCCGTTGCCGTTGCCGCCGCCGTCTGGCTGGTGCCGGGCATCATGGTTATCGGAGCGGATAGCTCTTGGATTCGCATCGGTCTGTTTGCGCTGGTGCTTGCGCTGATCAACGGCAGCATCAAACCGGTGCTGCAGTTTCTCGGTGCCCCGGTGTCGTTTTTGACGCTAGGCCTGTTCTACCTGGTTATCAATACGCTGATGCTGTATCTGGCCGCATGGGTGGCTAACGGCATCTTCGGCGCAGGTTTCTATATCTCCAGCTTTGGAGCCGCCTTCGTTGCATCGATTGTGATCAGCGTGGTGTCGGCGATCGTCAACTTCTTCGTAAGCGACAAATAGGCAAACGCGAGCGCGGTTCGGCAGCAGCTCAGTCGACGGGCGGCGCGAGCGAGCGCGGTTCGGCGACGGCGCCTACCTTCCCCACGCGACCCTAAGTCTCGCTCACCTTCGCCACGCGGGCCAGCGGCGGCGCCTACCTTCTCCACCTACAAAGCCAAACGGTAAATCGCACGGGCGTCATCGAGCGACAGTCGCTTGAGGCGCCCGATTTGCTCTCCCTTGTTGGCGCGCAGGGTGGGAATCATGCGCTCGATGTCATCCTCGCCAATGCCGAGCTCTTCGAGCGTCGTGGGCATCCCGAGCGATGAGAAGAACGCACGCGTCTCGTCGATGGCCGAAAGCGCGTCAGCCAGAAGGTCGCCCGAAGGCGCGATGCCAAAGATCTCGCGGCCGTAATGCGCAAAGCGCGCCGGCTTCTCTGTGACCACATACTCCATCCACGCGGGGAACATCACGGCCAGGCCGGCACCATGCGTGATGGCGGGGTTGAGCGCCGAGAGCTCGTGCTCAAGCGCGTGGCTGGTCCATTCCTCATGGCGGCCGACGCCGGCAATGCCCTGGTGGCACAGCATGCCAGCCCACATGACGTTGGCGCGAGCGTCGTAGTTTTCGGGGTCTGCGAGCACGCGCGGGGCCTCGGTGCGCACGGTCTTCATGAGCGAGAGGTTGAGGTTGTCCGTCACGGGCACGGCGCCGTAGTCGTCGAAGAAGCGCTCGAGCAAATGCGCGAACATGTCGGTCAGGCCCGCCGCAGTTTGGTAGGGCGGAAGGGTGAAGGTAAGCTCAGGGTTCATGAACGCCAGCTTGGGGCGATGGCACTCGTTG
>JAFXIM010000075.1 GCA_017533165.1 Eggerthellaceae bacterium | reverse complement strand
GATGTTATGTACGACCTTCCCGAGCAGGATGGTCCCTGCGAGGTCGTAGTGCGTGATACCGACATCACAGGTGTTACCAAGCCCGAGATCAAGCCCTGCGAGCAGTAGATCTCGGTATAGGGCAACTGGGAGATTTTGATACCGAGCGCCCTTTAGATTTGTTAGATAGCGATTGATGAAAGAGCAGGTTATGGCTGATACGCAAGCAGAAAACAAGCAGCCTAAGAAGGTCGCTTACGACTTTGCCGCGCACGAGCGCCCCTTGTTCGAAACATGGAAGAACGCTGGGTATTTTCAGCGCTCTGAAGGCTTTGGCGATCATAAGGATGATTCTTATACCATTGTCATCCCGCCTCCGAACATCACTGGCGTGCTTCATATGGGCCATGCCCTCAACGACACCATCCAGGACGCCTGCATTCGTCGTGCTCGCATGCAGGGCTACCAGACCCGCTGGATCCTTGGTACCGACCATGCAGGCATCGCTACTCAGACCAAGGTTGACAAGCACCTTGCCGACCAGGGCATCAACCGCCGCGAAATCGGTCGTGAGAAGTTTATCGAGGCTTGTCAGGAGTGGCGTCGCGAATACGGCACCACCATTGTCAATCAGATTGCAACCATGGGCTGCTCTTGCGACTACGAGGACGAGCAATTCACCATGAGCCCTGAGTTCTCCAAGGCTGTCCGCAAGGTCTTCGCTGATTGGTATCACGACGGCATCATCTACCGCGGTAAGCGCATTGTTAACTGGTGCCCCAACTGTACCACGGCTATTGCCGACGACGAGGCAGAGTACGAAGACGAAGCTGGTCATCTTTGGCATCTTCGCTACCCTTTGACCGAGCCTGTTGATGGCATGGAGTACCTGGTCGTTGCCACTACGCGCCCTGAGACCATGCTTGGAGATACGGGCGTTGCCGTGTCTCCGCAGGATGAGCGCTATAAGAACCTTGTCGGCAAGACCGTCATGCTTCCCATCGTCAATCGTGAGATTCCCATTTTCGCGGACTTCTACGTTGACAAGGAGTTTGGAACGGGCTGTGTCAAGGTCACGCCCGCTCATGACCCCAATGACTTCGCTATGGGCGAGCGCAACAATCTTCCCAAGGTAAACATCTTCGATGAGACTGCGCATGTAGTGGAAGGCTACGGCAAGTTCACCGGAATGTCTCGCTGGGAAGCTCGCGAAGCGGTTGTAGCGGAGTTTGAGGCTTTGGGTCTTCTTGATCATATCGAGGACCACGATCACTCTGTGATGCATTGCTACCGTTGTCATAACACTCTCGAGCCTTGGCTTTCCGAGCAGTGGTTCGTTGCCGTCGAGGAGCTGAAGAAGCAGGCCTTCGAGGTGGTTGAAAACGACACCATCAAGTTCTACCCCGAGCGCTGGAAGCAGGTTTATCTCGACTGGCTTGCCAACCTCAAGGACTGGTGCATCTCTCGTCAGTTGTGGTGGGGACATCGTATTCCCATGTACTACTGCGACGAGTGCGGTTGGCAGGATGCAAGCGTGGACGGTATTGACGTGTGCCCCAAGTGCGGTGCGCCAACCCGTCAGGATGAAGACGTTCTTGATACCTGGTTCTCTTCTCAGCTTTGGCCCTTCGCAACGCAGGCTTGGGCTGAGCTTGGCATGGAGTCCCCCGATCTCGTCAAGCACTATCCGACGCAGGTTCTTTCCACTGCGCGTGACATCATGGGCCTGTGGGTCGCCCGCATGGTCATGAGCTCCTTGTACTGCACAGGTGAAATCCCCTTCCAGGACGTCATCATTCATCCCACCGTTATGGGCGCCGATGGCAAGCCCATGTCCAAGAGCCGCGGCAATGGCGTTGATCCGGTTAAGCTCATGGAGGACTATGGCGCCGATGGCATGCGTTTTGGCTTGCTCATGCAGGTAACCGGTGCGCAGGCGATGCGTTTTGACTATCAAAAGATCGAAAGCAGCCGCAACTTTGCCAATAAGATTCGCAACGCTGCCCGTTTCGTTATGATGAACCTCGATGGATTCGAGCCCGGCGATCCGCAGCCTCTGACTCCTGCAGACAAGTGGATCTTCTCCCGCCTTGCCGGCCTGGTGGCGGACGTCGACGCTGCTTACGGTAGCTATGAGTTTGGCGAGATTACCCGCAGCCTCTACACCTTCTTCTGGAATGAGTTCTGCGACTGGTACATTGAGTTTTCCAAGAGCCGCTTGAATGCGGCAAACGATCCCGCCGATCGCCTTGCCTGCCAGCGTAACCTCGTGTTTGTCTTGGATACCGCGCTTCGACTGCTTCACCCCATCATGCCTTTCGTTACCGAGGAGATCTATCAGGAGCTTCCCGTTAAGGCGCATGGCGAATACCTGATCGGTGCTGCCTGGCCGAAGGCCGAGGAGCTTGAGGCATATCGCGATGCCGATGCCGAGCGCGCGATCGATATGGTATGCGAGGTCGTTTCCGCCATCCGCTCTGCACGTGCCCGCTATGGAATCTCTCCCAAGGTGGAACTTCCCGTTGTGGTTAAGGCGGAAGGGATAGACGTCGAGCTTCTCAACGCTCAGAAGCTTCTGCTCGCATCGCTCGGCAACGTGAGCGAGCTCGCTATTGCCTCCGATGCCGCAAAGCCTGCCGAGTCGAGCGTTGCTTTGGCTGCGGGTCTCGAGGTTTACGTCTGTCTGTCTGGGCACGTGGACTTCGCTGCGGAGAGGCAGCGCCTCGAGAAGGAGCAGGGCAAACTTGCCAAGGATGTCGAGAAGCTTGAGAAGAAGCTTTCGAACCCCGGCTTCCTGGCCAAGCCTGCTCCTGAAATCATCGAAAAGGACAAGGCTAAGCTTGCAGAAATGTCAGATAAGCTTGAGCGTATCAAGGTTCAGCTTGTCGAACTTGCCTAAAGCAGACCGCCCGTGTCGAGTACATGGGCGGTTCTTGTATGGCATCGGATAAAGGTCGATGATGCTATATAATGTTAATTTGCGCTGAAGCAAGCTCAGCGTTTTGGTAGATGAAAAGGGGAAGTTATGAGCGAATTGCTCTCGCAAATGTGGACGCCTCAGCTTCAGACCGCTGTTACGGTTATTGTTGCTTTGCTCGTTGTCCTATATGTGCTCTCTATTGTTTGGGTTGTCCGTGACGCTTATCTTCGCGGCGCTCGTTGGTACGTCTGGGCTGTTGTCGCCCTCGTGCCCATCGTTGGCCTGGTTGCATATTGCCTGCTTCGACCCGCCATGCTTCAGATCGACCGCGATGAGCAGGAACTCGAGATTGCATTGAAGCAGCGCGAGCTTCGCAAATATGGTGAATGCGCAACGTGCGGCTACCCGGTAGAGTCCGACTATGTTCTTTGCCCGAATTGCCACACGCAGCTGAAGAATCTCTGCGGACGTTGCGAGCATGCGCTCGACCCCGCATGGACGGTCTGCCCTTACTGCGCTACTCCAGTTGGCGCTGCGGGTGAACGCCGTGCGCGTCGTCAGGCTCAGCCTCAGACGCAGGCTCTTGCTTCGCAGCGAAATGCCGTTCGCGAGCGTGCGCCGCGTTCTGAGTAGATGACTTGGGTGCGGCGTTTTTTAACCCGTACCACACACATTTGGTTTCACGAACGGAGTCGCCTGCGGCTCCGTTTTGATGGAATAAGACGCATGTCTATCACGACGTGCAAGTTTAGGAGCATCAGGGTACTCAAAGCCCTGGTGCGTGATGCGTGCAGGTGCTTTGTGCGCACCCGGCACGAGGAAAGGATGCACTATGAATATCGTTCTGCCCGATGGCTCTGTCAAGGAAGTTGCCGCTGACGCCTCCGTTGCTGACGTCGCTGCCGCCATTGGTTCAGGTTTGGCTAAGGCGGCCCTTGCCGGTATCGTGAACGACCAGCCCGTTGACCTTTCCGCTCCTGTTGCGGAAGGTGATTCTGTTGCCATCGTGACGGCGAAGAGCCCCGAGGCGCTTGATCTTCTGCGCCATTCCACGGCTCACATCATGGCCGCTGCGCTCGTTGACCTTTATGGTGACGTGAAGTTTGGCGTCGGTCCCGCCATTGAAAACGGCTTCTACTATGACATTAAGTGCGACAAGGCCTTGAGCCCCGAGGACTTTGAGGCTATCGAGGCCCGTATGGCCGAGATCGTCAAGGCCGACGAAGGTTTCGAGCGCCGTGAGGTTCCCCGCGAGGAGGCCCTCGAGCTTTTCGCAGACCAGCCCTTCAAGGTCGAGCTCATCAACGAGCTTCCTGAGGATGCTGTCATCACTACCTACACCATCGGCTCTTTCACCGATCTTTGCCGTGGTCCGCACATGCCGAGCACCGGCCGCATTCCGGCGTTCAAGCTGACCAAGGTTGCCGGCGCTTACTGGCGCGGCGATGCCGATCGTGAGATGCTTACTCGCGTATACGGTACCGCCTTCTTCTCCAAGAAGGACCTCGAGACCTATCTTCACAACCTGGAAGAGGCTGAGAAGCGCGATCACCGCAAGCTTGGTCGCGAGCTCGGTATCTACATGATGGATCCCATGGCCGGCGTCGGCCTTCCCATGTACCTACCGAAGGGTGCTCGCATTATTCGCACTATGCAGGAGTGGCTGCGTCGTGACCTGTACGATCGCGGCTACGAAGAGGTCATCACCCCGCACATTTACAATGCGGACGTGTGGAAGACTTCCGGCCATTACGGCTTCTACAAGGACAACATGTACTTCTTCAACATCAACGCGGGTACTGACGAGGAGCCGCGTCTGTCCGAGTACGGCGTTAAGCCGATGAACTGCCCGGGTCATGTCATGCTGTACAAGAACGATCTGCATTCCTATCGTGACCTGCCGCTTCGCTACTTTGAGTTCGGTACTGTGTATCGTCACGAGATGAGCGGCGTTGTTCACGGTCTCCTTCGCGCGCGCGGTTTCACTC
>JAFXIM010000074.1 GCA_017533165.1 Eggerthellaceae bacterium | reverse complement strand
GCCTCCGTCGCGCTTGACCTTGACCTCAAGTCGCGTGGAAAGAGCATTGACGCAGGAAACGCCAACGCCATGAAGGCCGCCGGAGGTCTTGTAACCTTCGCCGTCGAATTTACCGCCGGCGTGCAGCTTGGTGAGAACGACCTCAACAGTGGGGATTTTTTCCGTAGGATGCTTACCGACCGGAATGCCACGGCCGTTATCCTCAACGGTGATGGAGTTGTCCTTGTGGATGGTTACGTCGATCTTGGTGCAGTAACCGGCCAATGCCTCGTCAACTGCGTTATCTACGACCTCGTAAACCAAATGATGGAGACCGCGAGGACCCGTTGACCCGATGTACATACCGGGACGAAGACGAACGGCTTCCAATCCTTCGAGAACGCGAATATCACCCTCGTTATAATGACTGGATTTATCGTTTGCCACTAATACGCTCCTGTTCTCTCATATGCAAAGTCCTAGAAACATAAAGAATGCGCCGCTAATCGGCGCGATTTCTCAGTCATATTTTAACATGGGTGACTAGCGATTTCGAGACTTACAGCTTAAATGGGAGCATATAAGCCCTTTTAAGGCATGGTTTAATAATATTTGCAGTTTTTAATAAAAATTTTTGAAATTTAAGCCTTATAAACGATCAGAAAGATTTAAGAGAACTTACGTTCGCCCTTTTTCCATTCTTTATCAGTGATGGAGGCTTTTATGAAGGCTTCTTTCAGACGTGGGTCCTCTATCAGCTCCCCTTGTGCTTTAACCTCTTCCATCTCTTCATCGCTCAAAGCTATGCTTGGTGCCTTCCCCCGCTTTTCCCGGGCCTGAGCGCTGATGCGAGCGTAAGGGTGCCTTTCCTTCATTCCCATACGAGAGGGAAATGTTTTAAAAACCTCTATGTCTTCGCCATACCTTTCCTTGAGCCAAAGGAGAATGAAGTGCTGCTGACTGTGGACATCAGATCTGAAATTTCCGTCGTCCATATACACGTAGAGAGCCTTGTAGCCGCCCTCCCCCTCTTGGGCTCCGGTTCTCATTTCGTTCTTTATATAGACCGCGTTCACGTGATCAAGGACATAGGGCGCGCTTTCTCTGTAAACATGCTCAAGAGCATCTTTGAACATAGCCTGAACTTCAGCCGCGCGCCGCGCTATGCGCGCATTTGAATCAGCGTTGCCCAAACGCGTGGAAAGAGCGTGCAACTCAGACCCCAGCGTTCTCATCATGCGCCCCCTTTCTTTTCACAGTCATTCTTCAGGTTCATCTTCTCCCATTGCCTCACATCAAGGAAGGGGTCTGTCTCACGGGCGCGACCTTACCCCTGTCATCCTTCTCTAAGTAAACAACGTCGGCTCGCGTGAGCATATCCTGATCGAAGTACGCAATATTAGCTGTCGTGATGAAGGTTTGCACATCTTGGGAGATATAGGAAACCAAGGCTTCCCTGCGTGTTCCGTCAAGTTCACTCATCACATCATCAAGCAGCAAGATCGGCTTTTGACCAAGGACTTCTTCTATCACCGCAGCTTCGGATAGGCGCTCCGCTAAAACGATGGAGCGCTGCTGCCCCTGACTCGCAAAATCCGTTGCGTCCATATCGTTGACGAAGAAATAAACCTTATCCAGGTGAGGGCCGACCAGGCATCTCTTCCTCACAAGCTCGTCACGGCGGCGGCGTATGAGAGCTTCCTGCAAAGATTCGCGCACCTCATCACGGCTGAGGTGCTCTGCACCTGTGGAGAAGGTAAGCGCGTCGATGTCTGAAGGACCTTCATCTGCAGCTGAAGCTTTTACGGCAAGACCGTCATCGAGGCCTTCGTTTTGAGGAACAGTCCATGAGTGAGCATAAGAGGCAGAAAAGCTATCTCTACCCTGCGATATCTCCTCATAGAGCCTTTTCATATGCGGGATCAAACGCGCAAACAGCGCGCTGCGGTAACAGCTGAGCTGCGCACCACACGTAACCAGCATCTCATCGATGCTATCGAGCATCAGAGGCGAGGCCTCTTCTTTCAAAAGCCTGTTTTTATGACGTACCACCTTTTCGTAATCCTTGCGGATGAGGTGATAGTTGGCATTGAGTTGGGAACCCAGGGCATCGAGCGTTTGCCTGCGCATGCTCATCGATCCCTTCACCAACTCGAGATCATCAGGGGTAAAGGTAACCGAAGGAATAACGCCTTTGAGTTCCGCCGATCTTTTTGCCTTGCCATTAAGCCGATACTTCTTCGAGTGACCCTCGAGGAGCAGCTTCAATTCAAGCTCTCTGTTTCCGTCGCTTACGAGAGCTTTGGCGAAAGCGTGCCTGCTCCCTTTCTTGATAAGCTGATCGACCGTTGGATTCCTAAAAGAAGACAGCGCTGTGAGAAGCTGAATGCCTTCCACGATATTAGTCTTGCCT
>JAFXIM010000008.1 GCA_017533165.1 Eggerthellaceae bacterium | reverse complement strand
TCGGGCGTGTGGTACAAAAGCTCAACGTTCATCCTAGGTCCTCCTGCTCATACAATTGATTTCAATGGGGCAAGTATAAACGGTGCCGCGCTACGCTTCGCTCACGTCTAGGCCGAAGGCGCACGCAAGCTGATCGAGGGAATCGTCGTTTGCCTGAACGAGGCAGACGCCGTCCCAAAGATACCCGAAACGTTCGAGCGCGCGATCGATCAAAGCCTCCCGAACCACGATGAGAACATGGGCAAATGCGGGAGTTGGGCCGGCATCGAGCAGATCGAGCGCGGCCGTAAGACCGCCGTTGCGCAAAAGCTCCAGGCGCCCTACCTCGTCTATGACGAGAAGACGTCGATCCGCCGCCTCTGACCCCAAGCCTTGCAAGCTCCTCAAGTGCTCGTTTACGCGCGCTAAGCCCTCTTCGGACATCTCCCAACTCAAGTTAGCCTGTGCACTCTGGCTGCTCGGCACGTAACTGCCCTCAGCTTGGGCTATATCGCGCCTTCTGGCCATGGGAACCACTTTCCCCTGCGGTAGAAGGACATTGTTAAAGCCAAGCTTCTCATAACGCGACGGCTCAAGCTCACCTAGCTCTTTGAGCGCGGCAATGTGCTCATCTGACCTCTCATGCCAAACACCCGGCGCCAGCACGCCATGGCATTCGACGCCGGCACCCTCAAGAATCTTGATCATATCTTGAAGCCAACGTGTCTTGCCCGTTTGAACTTGGCCAGTCAGCACGAAGAGCACAGCTCACCTCCCCCGTTTCAATGGTTATCCTGCGTTAAGTATAAAAACAAGATCATGATTTCTGCAACTTATACATGCTATCCGGACCTATGGGCAACATGTATAAGCTGCAGATGGAACGTTTCTCTTACCGCTTATATGCATCTGGTCCAAGCGGTGCTGCCGCAATGCCGATTAGACGGCCGCATCCCCAACTTCTCCCGTGCGAATGCGAATGACCTCCTCAACGGGAGAGATGAAGATCTTGCCGTCCCCCACCTCGCCGGTGCGGGCAACGGCTAGGATCACCCCAACCACACGATCAGCATCATGCTCCTCCACGACGATCTCGAACTTCACCTTCGGAACCATGTTCAGCAAGACCTCGGTTCCGCGGAAGTACTCCTTCCAGCCGTGCTGGTTGCCGCAGCCGTGAACCTGCGAGATGGTCATGCCGGACACTTGGGCCTCGAACAGCGCCTCCTTCAGAGGCTCCATCTTCTCGGGGCGAACGATAGCGGTGACTCTCTTCATAACTTAAGCCTTCCTTCCCTAGTCGAGCCCCAGGTAAGCGGGGTAGGCGCTCTCTCCATGTGCGGCGACGTCGAGGCCCTGCGCCTCTTCCTCGTCGCTCACGCGCAGCCTTCCCCCGAAGCACGCCTTCACGATAAGCGCGAGCACGATATCGGCTGCGCCAACGAAGGCGACGGTCGCCGCGATGCCGAGGACCTGGGAGATCAGCAGCATCGGATCACCCGTGTACAGAAGGCCGCCAAACTCGGTCCAAGACAGCTCGGGGACGCAGAACACTCCGGTGAGGATGCCGCCGACGACACCGCCGACGCAATGGCAGCCGAAGGCGTCGAGTGCGTCGTCGTAGCCGAACTTGCGCTTGCACACCGCGATGGCGAAGTAGCAGCACGGGGAAACGACGAGGCCCATGACGATGGCCGCCCAGGGCTCCACGAAGCCGGCCGCGGGCGTGATCACAACTAAGCCGGCGATAAGGCCGGTGGCCGCGCCGACCAGGGTGGGCTTACCGACGCTCAATCGCTCCACGACCATCCAGGAGACGACGGCGGCTCCCGACGCGACCACGGTGTTCACAAGCGCTAAGCCGGCGACGCCGTCAGCGGCGAATGCGGAACCGGCGTTGAACCCGAACCAACCGAACCACAGCAGCGCGGCGCCAAGCGCCACAAAGGGGACGTTATGGGCGCGATAGCTCATCGCCCCGAAACCCTTGCGGGGTCCCAGGAAGAGGCAAAGCACGAGTGCCGTGAGGCCGGAGCGTATGTGCACGACGTCTCCTCCCGCGAAGTCGATCGCGCCGATAACGTCGCCGATGAGGGAGCCCTCCCCTCCCCAGACCATGTGGGCAAGAGGCGGGTAGACGGCGACGGTCCAGATTGCGAGGAAGGCAATCACGGCCCCGAACTTCATGCGGCCGGCGACTCCGCCTGTGATGATGGCCGTCGTGATCATGCAGAACGCCGCCTGGAAGGCGACGTCGACCACGCCGGGATAGACCGCCTCGGGATCGGCGCCCTCGGCTTCGGCCAGCATTTCCTGCACGGAGTCGATGAGGAAAAGCTGATCAAAGCCACCGAAGAACGACAGGGCTCCGTCGCCGCCGTAGGCGAACGACCAGCCGCACGCCGTCCAGGTAAGCGCCGCGATGCCGATGGTGGCGAACACCATGAGCATGGTGTTGCCGACGTTCTTCCTACGAGACAGGCCCCCGTAGAAGAACGCCAGGCCCGGCGTCATGAGGAGCACGAGCATCGTGCTGACCAGCATGAAGCCGGTAGATCCGGTGTCAAGCATAAGTACCTCCTTGTGAAATCGATTGCCCGACGCATCTGATAATCACAGGGAAGGTTTAAGGGATGGTTTCGCGAGCGCTATGTAACTACCACGCAAAACAACCTTAACGACGCCAAGACGAATCCGTTACGCAAGGGAAACACGAGGGCTTTGCGGGCGGGGATGGTTGCCAGCTGGTTAAAAATCGGCCCGTCGTCGACGCAACCGCCGCTAGCTCACCGAAAACGCGTAAGATGGCGTCAATTTGATATCTCAAACCGTCGAAGCGGAAGTAAAGGCCTTTACGCCTCCACAGAGAGCCCGCGTTGCTGAGAGTCGGGTGGGAAACGGATCGCCATAATGGGCCGCTGAGGGTGCAGTCAAATGAGGCCGGATGAAGACGTCTTCAGAGTATTCTGCAACGTGCGGGCATACGTCAGTTGCCGGGGATGTGCAGGCATCCCGCAAAGCGCACGGGATCGCTCCCGTGAATCAAGGTGGCACCGCGGATAGCGTTATTCGTCCTTGACTGGTTGGTTTTCCTTCCGTCAGGGGCGTTTTTGTTTTTTCAGGCCCTCCTGGCGGCAAGGACGCAGGAGGGCCTTTTCGCCCTCAGGGAATGGATTCTTTTGGAGGAAAGATGCTTTTGACGAAACGATGGCGCGGCTTAGCCGCCCGCATACGAATACCGCGCCTCATCAGGAAGCGCCAGAAACACCAGATACGCCAACTCAGACCGCCCGAAGGCGGGGATACGGAGCACAACCATGAGCACCAACGCAAACATCAACGACGTCGATTTCTCGACCTACCTTAGCGACTACCCTGATGAGAGGGGCTATTTCGGACCGTACGGCGGAGCCTACGTCGACGAGGCGATGAGGGAGGCCATGTCCGACATTACGGAGGCGTACTACTCCATTTGCCAGTCAAGGAGATTCATCGCCGAGCTTCGCCGGATCAGAGCCGAGTTCCAAGGCCGCCCGACGCCGATCACGCATCTGGAAAGGCTTTCCAACTCACTTGGCGGCAAAGTCCAGCTTTACGCAAAGCGCGAGGACCTCAACCACTCGGGCGCGCACAAGCTCAACCACTGCATGGGAGAGGCTCTCCTTGCGAAGTACATGGGGAAGAAGAAGGTTATTGCGGAGACCGGCGCCGGCCAGCACGGGGTCGCCCTCGCCACGGCGGCGGCGTACTTCGGCCTCGAATGCGACATATACATGGGCGCAGTCGATATAAGGAAGCAGGCTCCCAACGTAGCCCGCATGAGGATACTGGGCGCTAACGTCGTCGAGGTGACCCACGGGCTTCAGACCCTGAAGGAGGCGGTCGACGCGGCCTTCGAGGCATACTGCCAGGAATACGAGAGCGCCATATACTGCATCGGCTCGGTTGTCGGCCCGCACCCCTTCCCCATGATGGTTCGCGACTTCCAAAGCGTTGTCGGCGTCGAGGCGCGCGAGCAGTTCACGGCCATGACGGGGCATCTTCCCGACGCCGTGGTGGCCTGCGTCGGCGGCGGGTCGAACGCCGCGGGCCTGTTCTCGGGCTTTCTGGCCGATCCCGTTGAGATCTACGGCGTGGAGCCCCTCGGTCGCGGCTCATCGCTCGGCGATCACGCGGCCAGCCTGATGTATGGCGAAGAGGGCGTGATGCACGGCTTCAACAGCGTGATGCTGAAGGACGGCAACGGTGATCCCGCACCCGTCTACTCGGTGGCAAGCGGCCTTGACTACCCGTCTTCGGGACCCGAGCACGCCTTCCTGCGCGACTTGGGCAGGGTAAGCTATGACGTCGTGGGAGACGACGAGGCCGTCGACGCGTTCTTCGCCCTCTCGAGGATGGAGGGCATCATTCCCGCCATAGAGAGCGCGCATGCCGTGGCCTACGGCATGAAGCTGGCAAAAGTGAAAGAGAGGGGCTCGATTCTCGTCAATCTCTCCGGTCGCGGAGACAAGGACATGGACTACGTGATCGAGACGTACGGCATCCGTTAGCGCCGGCGCATGCGATCGAAGGTTCACGGTGCCGTCCTCCATTCAGAGGGCGGCACCGTGACGCAGGAGGTCTGGATTCTTGCGGGT
>JAFXIM010000073.1 GCA_017533165.1 Eggerthellaceae bacterium | reverse complement strand
TACGGGTGCGCGCGGGCGCACCACCTGCTTTTTGGGTAATGCTAATCGCGTGATTAGAAGGAGATAGAGCATGACTACCATGAAACTTGCCGTACCCACCATGGGCGAGGCCAGCCTGGCCTCCGAGCGCAGCGGTCACTTTGGCCGCTGCGACTGCTTCACGCTGTTCGACATCGTCGACGGCGAGGTCAAGGGTTGGACCGGCATCGACAACCCGCCCCACGAGGAGGGCGGTTGCCTGCGTCCCGTCAAGCTGCTGGCCGACGCTGGCGTGCAGGCCATCGTGGCTGCCGGTATGGGCATGCGCCCGATGATGGGCTTCGCCGACGCCGGCATCACTGTGCTGTTCGAGAACCAGACCCCCAACGTGGGTGAGGTCGTGAAGATGGCCGCAGCGGGCGAGCTTCCCGTCATGGGCATGGAAAACGCCTGCCACCACTAGTTAGTGTTGGAGCCCGCGCTTTAGCCTGACGGCTTGGGCGCGGGTTTCTTTTTTTGACGCCCGATTGGGCGTTTGCGTTTTTTTCGCCATGCGTTAGGCGATATTCGTCCCGCGCTTGCAGCAAATCGCCTCACCTTGTGCGATACTCGTTGCGCGCTGCATCACCCAAGCAGCGCGACTGCGCTACGTACCTTGCCCGCCTTGCTGGGCTAAAGTTCAAGAGATTCACTAGAAGGAAACCATCATGGCAATTCAGGCTCCTGAGGGAACGAAAGATCTGCTGCCCGACGAGGCGCTGTTCTGGAACCAGTTCAAGGCATGCGCCGCCGAGGTTTTCGGCTGCTACGGCTACGTGCCCATTGAAACGCCCATTTTTGAGCAGACCGAGCTATTCGTGCGTGGCATCGGCGAGGCAACCGACGTGGTATCCAAGGAGATGTTCACGGCCGTTTCCGGCGAGAACCTGAAGCGTTTGCTCGAGGGCGGCACCATCAAGAGCAAGAGCCGCCTGTCCATGCGTCCCGAAGGCACGGCCGGTGTGGTGCGTGCCGTGGTGCAGCATGATCTGGTCCCGCAGGGTGCGGCCCCGGCGAAGCTCATGTACATGGGTCCGATGTTTCGCGCCGAGCGCCCGCAGAAGGGCCGCCAGCGCCAGTTCAACCAGATCGGCATCGAGTGCTTGGGTGCCGAGGAGCCCACGGTGGATGCCGAGGCCATCATCATGCTCATGCGCTTCTACGAGAAGGTGGGTATTCCGACCGAGGTCACGCGCCTCTACGTCAACTCCATGGGCTGCGACAAATGCCGTCCGGCCTACCGCGAGCTGGTGCGCGCCTACATGGCCGAGCACGCCGACGAGCTGTGCGAGACCTGCGTGACCCGCGCGGAGATCAACCCGCTGCGCGCTTTTGACTGCAAGAACGACAAGTGCGCTGCCGTGATGGAAAGCGCTCCCAAGATCACCGATCACCTGTGCGATGACTGTCGCGAGCACTATGCGAGCGTTTTGGAGCTGCTTGACGGCGCTGGCATCGAGTACGTGGAGAATCCCAAGCTCGTGCGCGGCCTCGACTACTACACGCGCACCGTGTTCGAGGCTCAGGTCGTCGACGGTTTGGGTTCCCAGAATGCCATCGGTGGCGGTGGTCGCTACGACAAGCTTGCCGAGGAGGTGGGCGGACGTCCCACGCCGGGTCTGGGATTTGCCCTGGGTTACGAGCGCTGCATGCTCGCGCTGCAGGCCGCGGGCGTTGAGTTCCCGAAGGCGCAGCGCTGCGAGCTCTTCGTTGCCTGCGTGGATGCATCCGTGCGTGCTAAGGCTTTCTCGCTCGTGCAGACTGCTCGCGACGCCGGTTTCGTGGTCGAAATGGATCACCAGAGCCGTAGCCTCAAGAGCCAGTTCAAGCTGGCCGACAAGCTCGGCGCCGCCCGCGTTGCCATCTTGGGTCCGGATGAGCTTGCCGAAGGTTGCGTCAAGCTGCGCGACATGGCCACGCGCGAGGAGCAGTTGGTCGCCCTAGGCGAACTCGTGGCCAAGTTGGGCTAAGCTTTGGGCTTGGCTTAGCAAACCGGCTTAGTAAGCTGGCCCAAGGGGCTGGCTTGGCTTTCGGCGGCTGTCGCTTTCGCTGAGCCGGCCTCGTGTGGGGTGGTTTTCGGGCAGGGTCGATTGGTGCTCGTGGCATTCGCTGGTCGCAGGTGCCATGGAGGTCTATGGGCCGTGCCTTTTGGTTTGGTCCTTCGGGGGTCCGTCGATGCTGTGAGGAGCTTGTGCAAGCATGTGTATGGCCAATGCTTCCCGGTTGTGCCGTGGTAGAATCACCGCACTTACCGAGCCAGGGCAAGCGCTTCCGTGGATGGAACTGAAAGCTGGTTTGATCACCGAGTTTGTTCGCCACGCGATGCCCATAGATGGCGTTGTCTGCTTCCAATCGCCCGCACCACGCTTGCCAGATCCTCTTCGACAGAAGCATGCATTGAGGATGGTCATGCATATGTCCAAGTCGCGCATCTGCCTATACGGACCTTCCGCTCTTGATGCCTGGCGGAGCTACGATAATCGTGTTTTAGGCATCTCCGTTTTCGGACACACGGAGAACGCGGGCCCCGCGTTGTCGCAGGCCTTCCCTTCGCGTGCCTTGCGATCTACGGCGGATTGCTCTCGGTTTGGTTTGAACTCGGCCCTTTTAAACGGGTACGACTTTGGCCGATGGGGGATTGCGTCATCTGATTTGCATTTGCTGATCAGCAGGGACAAGCGCATTCGTCGGCCGGAGTCGGTTGTGTTGCGCACCTGCGGGGCTCGTCTTCCGCGCGCTTCTTTTCTTCAGCTTGATAAGGGGGTTTTCGCCATTTCGCCCGAGTGGTGCTTTCTCGCCGCGGCTGAGCAGAGGGATTTTGTAGAGCTGGTAATGTTGGGTTACGAGCTGACTGGTTGCTATGCCATTAGACCCGACCTTGAGGGCGGTTTGCTCCAGCGACCCCCGCTTTGCACCAGGGAGAGTATCCGTGCTTTTCTTGACAAGGTACCTGCGTGGCGTGGGAAGCGGCAGGCTTTGAAGGCGCTTGATTATGTTGTCGGCGGATCGGGTTCTCCGCGGGAGACGGCGCTAGTGATGTTGTTGTGTCTGCCTATGCGTTACGGCGGGTTTGGCTTGCCGTGGCCGGACTTGAACCTGCGGCTAGACTTGGGTGCCGAGGGAACGCGGTTTTGGGGAGGCAAGAACGCGTATGACCTGGTATGGAGGGATGCACGCGTCGTTGTGGAATACGATGGCGCGGACAGCCATGCTGGCGAGGCAGTTGCAGAGCGAGACAGCTTGCGTTATGACGCTTTGGTCGCCGCGAACTATACGGCGCTGACTGTTTCGAGAAGTCAGCTGGCCAATGTGAAGCAGTTTTACGATATCGCCCATGTTCTCGCGGGCAAGCTTGGCGTGCGTTTGCGTTTCCGAGACGAGGGTTTCCGGGCGCGACATGTTTGCTTGCGGCAGGTTGTGCTCGGGCGGCATCGTTGAACGCCGCTCGTGCCGAGATGGCTTGTGCTCGTGAACGCCGGCGCATGACGAGTAGCTTGTGCTCGTGAACGCCGGCGCATGACGAGTAGCTTGTGCTTGGTTCGTCTTCGTGCTATTGGGGCGATGGGTTTGTCTGCTGCCTTTCGAATCATGGCGCTGCTTGTCGTCTCCATCTTTGCTCGGTTATGCCACCTTTGCTTGGTTTCACTGTCTTATGGTCAAGAAGTGCGTCCATGTCGACACTTTTGCGCTCAAATCGCGGTTTTGTGGTCAAGACATGCGTCGATGTCGACATTTTGTCTGCTTGATAGCTACCAGTTGGGTAGTAAAGGCGGCAGGAGGATTGGAAAAGCTCGACCTTGTCTCTGCCTGCTTGTAGCGACG
>JAFXIM010000072.1 GCA_017533165.1 Eggerthellaceae bacterium | reverse complement strand
TAGCGAGCGCCGAAATAATCCTCTTCTTCAATGCTCAACGGAGTGCGCTTGTTATACACCATTTCGCAACCCCAAGCAGAAAGGCGGAGAGCGGTGGCTTGGGCAATGGAGCCAAAGCCGAGGAAGCCGATCTTGCAATCACCAAGCTCGCGGAAGCCCTCGACCATCATGCGCTCTTTCTTCTGGATTTGACGTCCCGCACGTACGGCAGCATCACCTGCAATGGCATCGCGGAGACATGCGAGCATGAGCATGATGGCCTGCTCGGCAACAGCACCAGAATTTACTCCAGCGTTGTTGCAGACGACAACACCAGCTTCTTTAGCAGCCGCACAGTCAATGCGATTGAAGGCAACGCCTTCGGAGTGAATCAGCTTGAGATTCGGCATGCCGGCGATCAGATTCGCACTTACTGAGCTGATAGCGTCTGCCATGATGAAGTCCGCATCGGGAGCAAGCGCTAAAATCTCCTCATCCAAGGAGCCGCGAGCGGCAACTACGATCTCAACATCTTTGACGATGTCCATGTCGGGCAGGTACTTGCTCGTCCTCTTCGCATCGCCTATGACCAAAAGCTTCATGTCATTTTCCTTCCCTCAAGACTGATGCCTAAGAGTCCATACGCTCGACAATTGCCATGACAAGGCGAGCAAAGTCATTCGCTCGCAGATCGGCGACCTCCAACACCTCAACATCGTTGGGGTTCGAGCTTTCTACGCCGCAGGCCATGTTGCTCACCAGGTTGATTCCCAGAACGCGCATGCCAACATGTCGAGCAGCGATAACCTCCTCAACTACCGACATCGCAACCGTATCGGCACCCCAGCTTCGGAATGCGCGAATTTCCGCCGGGCTCTCAAAGCTCGGGCCCAAAAGCCCAAGGTATACGCCTTCCTGAACGCGAATTTCGCATTCATCTGCGATTTTGCGCGCAAGGGCGCGCAGTGCAGGATCATAGGCCTCGTACAGAGAGAAGAACCTAAACGCGATCTCGTCAGGATCAGCCCCCACAATGGGGTTACGACCCGTAAAGTTAATATGATCGGTGATGATGTTGAAGTCACCAACGCTGTAGCTTTCATTAATGGCACCTGCGGCGTTGGTAGTGATCAGAGTCTTTACCCCAATCATGCTCATAAGCCACACCGGATAGGCAACCTGTTCAGCGCTGTAGCCTTCGTAGCCGTGAAGTCGACCCTGCATTGCAATCACGCATTTACCGGAAAGAGTGCCGCACACGAAACGACCGACGTGGCTTGTTGCGGTACTGCGCTTCATATGGGGAATCTCTGCAAAGGGAATATAAACCGCATCCTCGATGCGACCGGCCAGAGGGCCCAAACCCGAGCCGAGGATGATTCCCACAACAGGGCATCTGCCCTCTAGCTTTTCTGCAAGGACCGAGCGTGACTCTTCCAACTTTGTCTTAAGGCTCATTTGTTCCATTGCTCACCTTTCCAAATACCCTAGGTCAAATAAGCATCGCATGCCACTCGTGACGCCCGGCTTACAGATACCAAAACTATTCCTGGTACTGCTTTCGTGCGGTCAGAACGCGGGGCTTACCAACCAAATCGTACACGATGCGAACATCGACATAGTCAGCCTGACGTGCAAGCTCAGCCGCTTCGTCGAGGCAGGTTTCGTGCAGTTCGCAAGCAAAGATACCACCCTGCTTGAGAGCCGTCTGAGCCCATGGAAGCAATCTGCGGAACAGATCGAGGCCGTCTTGCCCACCATCAAGCGCCAAAGCAGGCTCAAAGTCAGTCACCTCTTGTGGGATGTCAGCCAAAACGGAACTGGGAATATAAGGCGGATTGCTCACTATCGCATCGAAGCAACCAAGCATATCGGAAGGGACAGCCGCCCCGAGGTCACCATGGAACAGCGAGACTCGATCCAACAGGCCGAGACTCTCTGCATTTTCGCACGCAAGATCACATGCTTCAGTCGAGATATCCGTAGCGACAACATCGATCAGGGGGTGCTCGTACGCAAGCGAACAGGCAATACAGCCAGAGCCGGTGCAGACATCAGCCACCAAAAGCCTCTCTACTTCGAAAGCTTGCGTGCGCTTACCTTCTCCGACCTCTACAGCTTCGGCAAGATCAGAGGAAAGCTCGTCAGAAGTTGCAAAATCATAGGAGATCTCGGATAGAAACTCCGCTGAACGAGGGCGCTCCGCAGAAGGAAGAGCAGCCAAAACCTCGCTCACCAAAACCTCGGTTTCAGGACGGGGAATCAACACGCCGGGGCGCACCTTGAGCGTTATGTGGCGAAAGGCGGCCTCACCCGTGATGTACTGCAAGGGCTCTCCCCTGCCTCTTCGCGTAACGTAGCCGCGAAGAACATCACGCTCCGCAAGAGATAGCGGGCGCTCGAAGTTCATGTAGAGCTCGATGCGGGAAAGACCGGTAGCCTCCGAAAGCAGCCACTGCGCAGACAAAAGCGGAGTGGCGTCACCCTTGCGCTCAAGATAGCCGGCCGTCCAATCAAGGGCGGCCTTAACTGTCCAAACCTCGCCAGACACGAATTACTCGACAGCGTTTTCGAGCTTCTGCGCGCGATCTGCAGCCTGCAGAGCCGTAATAAGCTCCTGAAGGCCTGCGCCGCCTGCGCCAAGAAGAACGCCGTTGTAGGTGCCGTTGTATCCGATGCGGTGATCGGTCACGCGATCCTGCGGACCGTTGTAGGTGCGAATCTTTTCCGCACGGTCACCGGAACCGATCTGAGCAAGTCGCTGAGCACCCTCAGCGGCCTGCTGCTCAGCGAGCATCTTCTCATAGAGGCGTGCGCGAAGAACGGCCATCGCAGCGATCTTGTTC
>JAFXIM010000071.1 GCA_017533165.1 Eggerthellaceae bacterium | reverse complement strand
TGCGCCAGTCAGCAAACTCGCGCGCCATGAGCACCCCTTCACGAAGTTCAGCAGAGCTTTTGCCGGGCCTACCTTGAACAACCTCGTGAGGTGGAATGCGTCGGATGTCCATATGCAAGTCGATGCGATCTATGAGGGGACCTCCAATACGAGCCTGATAGGCTCTTATCTGCGTATGAGTGCATTCACATGAATGAGTCTCATCCCCGAAGTATCCGCAAGGGCAGGGATTTGACGCCGCGATGAGCACAAACCGAGCCGGAAACAGAATGCTGCCATCCGCCCGCGTGAGGCTGACCGAACCGCTCTCCATAGGCTGGCGGATGCTTTGCAACACAGCGCTCGAAAACTCGCTCAGCTCATCCAGAAAGAGAATGCCATTATGCGCAAGGGAGATTTCCCCCGGCCTCACGGGCCTTCCCCCTCCCACAAGACCTGCCATGGTAGCGCTATGATGAGGGCTTCTAAAAGGCCTCGCACCGCCAAGTATGCTTGATACGTCCTCCCCCGCCACCGAATGTACGACAGCCGCCTCAAGCGCTTCGTCTTGAGTCAAGGGCGGAAGAATACTTCCCAAACGCGAAGCAAGCATGGTCTTGCCTGAGCCAGGTGGCCCCATCATAAGAAAGCCGTGACCCCCAGCTGCTGCGATTTGCAAGGCTCGCTTAGCCACTTCATGACCACGCACGTCGGCATAATCCAGCCTGCTTACTACAAGATCAGAAACCTTCGTGCTTTTATTCAACTCAAAGCAACATTCGCCTGACGGCAGGCCATCCTCATCATGCAAACACCTCAGCCTGGAGAGGGAGCTGAGCTCATACTGCCTGAAATCCTCTACCGGAACGCGGTCGCTTCCTGATGCGCAGAGAAGATCGTAGCCGAAGCCCCGAGCGCACATACCATAGGCGAGCATTCCCGATACGGGCCTTACCGCGCCTTCGAGAGAAAGCTCCCCTACGATGATTTTGTCTTCGAAGGGTTCGAGCGGAACCTGCCGCGTTGCTATGAGCATTCCGAGAGCAATGGGAAGGTCGTAGCCAGAACCGCTTTTTCTCAAGTCAGCGGGAGCCAGATTGATGACGACCTTGTCAGCGGGCATGGAGAAACCCGCTGCCTTGATGGCGGATCGGACGCGCTCACGCGACTCCTGCACTGCCGTGTCAGGCATTCCCACAATGCTGATGCCTGGAAGCCCCGTAGTCACCGACACCTCGACGGATACGGGCACCGCCTCAACGCCACGCAAGGTAGCGCTCAGCAGTGCGCATCTTCCGTACATGGTTACTCCATTGCGCAAAACGCGCCGATATGATGTTTGATCAATGCCCTATCGCTCGCGATCACCATGATGGATATGACATCGAAGCGAACTGCGATATCTACCTCATCGTATTCCGCAAGATAGGCCAGCGCGATCTTTTCATAGCGTGATCGCTTGCGAGCAGTCACCGACTCAGCGGGAAAGCCCTTGCGCGTGTCCGTTCGCGTTTTCACCTCAACGAAAACGAGCGCGCCATCTCCATCGCGCGCAACAATGTCGGCCTCACCTGCAAAGCAAGCCCAGTTGCGATCGAGAATGTCATAGCTGCGGCGCTGCAGATAGCGAACGGCCGCCTCCTCGCCGCGTAGACCGAGTTCGCGGTTGTTTAAGATGGGATCACCTTCGCACGTACTACCCTCAACCTCATGCTGAGAACCACTCGCCTCAACTCGATCATTTTCGGCCCCCTCATGGGCTAAGTCGAAATCGCCCGACTCCTCGAGCCACTGGGCTGCGCTGTTGTTTTCCATAACAACTCCTCTCTGTTGGCTATGTACCCACAGCCTAAAAAGGAGTTGTCGGGCGGAAGTCCCAAACTTGTCTGAAAGCTGGCTCAAATCAGTCCCAACTCAGTTCCTATCTGGAAACAAAGGGGCTGATCCGACGCCAAACTAGAAAAGCGTCTCCTGCATGAAGGAGCCACAGAAAGAAACACGGTGAATCGGGCTTAGTCCGCAACGCTTCACCGCATCGATATGGTCGGCGCTGGCATAGCCCTTGTTTGATTCGAAGCCGTATTCGGGATAGCTTTGCGCATAGGCATCCATAAGCGCATCGCGCTCGACCTTCGCAATAATTGATGCCGCAGCAATGGAGGCGCACTTTGCGTCGCCCTTTATGACGTTCACCTCGCGTGAGTCAAGCCTTAAGGGATTGCCGTCAAGCAATACTATGTCGGGAATGATGCCCATAGCCTCAACAGCCTCGATCGCACGACGAAAAGCAACGACGAGGCAAGCCGTCATACCAACCGCATCGATTTCACGAGGCTGGATATATTGCACGTTCCACGCGAGGGCCTCTTTCTTAATCTGCTCCGCAATGCGCTCGCGTGCCTCGGGTTTTACCTGCTTCGAATCGTTCAAACCCGCAATGAGCACATCCCTGGGGAGCACAACTGCCCCGATGGCCAAAGGTCCGGCAATGGGGCCGCGGCCCACTTCATCTAAGCCGAGTATCACCGAGCATGAGCGATCTTTAGCAAGCGCGGCTTCAAAGGAATACAAGCCCTCGAGCCGCTTTTGTTCCTCGATCTCGGCGGCAATGCGCTTTCGAGCAACTTCGATGGCCGATCTCACGCCCTTGCGCGTATCAGCAACGAGCGATCGCTCAAGCGCCTCGAATTCCTCGGGGCCTGCCTTTTGCAATTGTTGCTTGATTTGGGGAACCGTGAGGTCCATATGCGCTCCTATAGCAAAAGAGGGCCTTTCGGCCCTCTTCGTGAATCTTAGCGGAAAGACTTTTCCTTGATCTTCGCAGCCTTGCCCACCTTGTCGCGCAGATAGTAGAGCTTTGCACGACGGACATCGCCGCGACGAACGACCTCGATCTTCTCGATCTTCGGGGAGTGAACCGGGAAGGTACGCTCAACGCCAACGGAGAAGCTGATCTTGCGAACAGTAAAAGTCTCACGGCTGGAAGCGCCGTGACGACGGATGACGTCACCCTGGAAAACCTGGATACGCTCACGGTTGCCCTCGGTAATACGATAGTGGACCTTCACGTTGTCGCCCACGTTAAACTCAGGAAGATCCTGCTTAATCTGCTGCTGCTCGATAGCGCGAATGATGTCCATTGTCGATTCCTTCTATATTGTCACGTTTACATTCATGTATCGTTTTAGTTAAAGACACGATCAGATATTATATGACCTTCTTAGAGCTTATGCAAGAGAAAATCCTTGATCAAAGGTCAAATTCTTCGCATTTCGGCGGCCTTTGTCCCGGACACACGTGCTGGGTGTGCGCAGAGCTCGCAAGCGCTTACCTTCCCCTGCTTATAGCTAGACGAGCAGCAAAAGGGCGTAAGCCGCGACACCCGCAATCCCGCTCCACAGCAAGGACTTGGTCTTCGCAGCCACGAGAACGACGCACAGCGCTGCGGCGATAGGCAAAAGACCGGGCCACAAGCCAACATCAAGCATGCCGGGGTTGAGCAGGTCGTTCGCGACGAGTGCGGCAAAAGCTGCGGGAGGAATAAAGCCAAGCGCTCGGCCCAAAGCGGGGGGCAGCTCCTTGCCCTTCAGGATGAACAGCGGAAGAACGCGACAAGCCAGCATGGTAAGACCGCAGGCGAGCAGAACTATGAAAAACTCGCTCCAGCTCACTGGCCCACCTCCTGCTTGCGCGCCAAGCTCCTATCGCGCAGGGTGGCAAAGATCATGGCACCGACGACGCCGAGGATGGCTCCCACCAAGATGGCAGGGCCCGTAAGCCCAACGGCCTTGCACAGATACACGCCCAGCATGGCAAGCACTATGGCCACCAGGTTCGGGGTGGTCATCTTCTGCGTAACGAGAAGGCATATGAAGATCGAGGTCATGGCGAAGGCGGCAATGTTCAGGGGAATGCCGATGGCGTTGCCCAAAAGCACGCCCACCATATTGGAAACCGTCCAAGAGCTCTGCGAGAACAGGTTGACGAAGAGGGCGCGATCGACCGACCACTCGCCTTCCTCGAACTTCGCCGTGGAAACGCCGTAGCTCTCATCGGTTACCGTGGCGGCAAAGAAGAAAGCGAGCTTTTTGGAGACTCCCTGGCACTCCGGCGCAAAGGAAGCTGAATAGAGCATCTGACGGGTGTTAACCAGGGAAATGCTTGCGATGATGGAGGCAAGAGGCGATGCAGCTAGGTACATGTTCGGCAGCATGAACTGACCGGCTCCCGAATAGAACAGAGCGGAGAGCAAAAAGACTTGCAGGACATTAAGGCCAATGGAATCGCACAGAATGCCGCAGGGTATGCCAATAGCCACGTAGCCGAGCATGATGGGAACGGCGGCGTGGAAGGCTTCCTTGATATGTTGCTTCTTTATCACAGCAAGGTGAGATTATATCCCACTTGATTTTAGTTGCTAGTAATGAATGCTATTCGGAAGGAAGATCTTCTGGAAC
>JAFXIM010000070.1 GCA_017533165.1 Eggerthellaceae bacterium | reverse complement strand
AGCTTGGCATCATGGACTTCGAGCGCGGCGTGAAGCTTGCCAAGAGCCGCTTCTATTTGCTCGGCGGTCTGGGCGCACGCCTCGAGCGCGCCCTCATCAACTTCATGGCTGACACCCACACGAGCCGCGGCTACAAGGAGTGGTGGTGCCCGATGCTTGCCAGCGCCGAGACGCTGACCGGTACCGCTCAGCTCCCCAAGTTCGAGGAAGACCTCTTCAAGACCACCGACGGTCTCTACCTCATTCCCACGGCTGAGGTTCAGCTCACCAACATCCATGCCGGAGAGGTTCTCGACGCCGACCAGCTTCCGCTCAAGTACTGCGCCTTCACCCCCTGCTTCCGCTCTGAGGCGGGTGCTGCAGGCCGTGATACGCGCGGCATCATCCGCGTGCACCAGTTCTCCAAGGTTGAGATGGTGAAGTACGCCAAGCCCGAGGAGAGCTTCGACGACCTTGAGGCCATGGTGGCCGACGCCGAGAACATCTTGCAGCTGCTCGGCCTGCCCTACCGTGTGATCACCCTGTGTACGGGCGACATGGGCTTCTCCGCGGCGAAGACCTACGACCTCGAGGTTTGGCTGCCCTGCTACAACGATTACAAGGAGATCTCCTCCTGCTCTTGCTGCACCGACTTCCAGGCACGTCGCGCCAACATCAAGTATCGCGATCCCGAGAACTTCAAGGGTACGCGTTTCGTTCATACCCTGAACGGCTCGGGCCTTGCCGTCGGCCGCACTATGGCAGCTGTCGTGGAGAACTACCAGCAGCCCGATGGCACCATTCGCGTGCCCGACGTGCTGGTTCCCTACATGGGCGGCGTGACCGTAATCGGCCCCGAGGAGTTCTAGGCCACACCCTCGATGCCGGAGTTTCGCGTCATAAAGGGCGGAGCTGATTCCAAGTCGCGTCGCAAGAGCGTGGCGGGCAGCAAACGCGTAACCGAAGAACAGAAGAAGGCGGCAAACGCTGCTTGGAGCCCCGATGCTTCGGCGTCGGGCTCTGCTTTTGAGTCCATGGACGAGTCTTCGACGTCGGGCTTTGACCCCCTTGCAGGCGATGTTAAGGCTGGAGAAGGTAAGCACGCCGACAAGGTGCCTTCCGCAGGCGGGGGATCGACCCATCGCCGTCGTGCGGTTTCCACCAAGAGTCCCGCGGCCAAGGCCCTGACGGCATGCGTGATCGCCGCCTGCGCCCTGCTTGCTGTGCTGCTGTGCTCCTTCGCGGGTTATCGCTGGCTGTACGGAAACGATGGCCAGGACATACAGGGATCTTGGTACGTCAACGGCAGTGCCGCCACCATGAGCTTCACCGAAAGCGAGATAGTTCTCAACGACGAAGTCTCCTACGAATACGCCTTAAACGCTGCGGACAAAACCATCAGCTTCAGCTTCAGCGACCTGACCGGATCGGGAAGCTACCGATTCTCCCTTGATCGCAACACCCTTGCCATCATCGACGGAGAAGCCTCCGCCATTGATACGCTTAAGGCCGATTTCTCTTGGTTTTTAGGGGCGCTTGTGTGCGTGATGAAGGGCGAGGAGCCCGCCCCCGTTTTGGCCGACACTGAAAACGTCACGCTTCTTGTGCGCGTAGTGGAAGAACCGGCGCCTGAGGGCGATGCACCCGCAGGGGCAGAGGGTGGTGATGTGGCGCAAGATGACGCTGTCGATGCTTCGGCGCAAGATGACGCCGCGCTTGATGCTGGTGCTGCCGGTGCTTCGACTGATCAGCCGGCGGAGGGCGCTCAAGGAGCGCGGGACGATACCGCTGTCGATGGCGGTGCCCCAGAAGGCGCGGATGGCGAAGGCTCCTCGGGCGGTGCGCAGGCAGCGGGGGAGAGCTCTGCCGGCGGTGGCTCTGGTTCCGATTTGAGTTTCGGTGGCGCTGTGAGCGACCATGTCTGACGCCCTTGTTCTTGAGCGTGTTGCCGTAAGGCCGGGTCGGCTTTCAATTCTCGTGCGCGTGGCCTCGTGGTGCCCGCGACAGACAAACGACGCCCTCGCCTCTTACGCGCTTGCCCGTTACCCCGCTTTGCCGCACCATGTCTGCATCAACGGCGAAGGCTCCACCTTCGGGGCGGTTTTGGCGCATACCTCGGTCGCTCACCTTCTCGAGCATGTGATCATAGACGAGCAGGTGGCCGATCCGAGGACTCCCCGTGACGTCGCTCTGCTTGGAACGACCGAATGGACAGACGAGCGTGCAGGGATTGCGCGCATTGAAGTAAACTTTTCGGATGATCTTGTGGCGTTGCAGGCGCTTCGCACCGCCCTGGCTTTTCTGAATAAAGGACTGGAGGGCCATCGACATGAGTACGGCGCATCTCACCTTTGACACAGCAGACGAACGTGTCGCCGACCGCGTGCGCAAAATGCGCTCGAGTGCGGTGCGCGATCTTTTCGCGGCCGCTGTTCGTCCGGATATCATCTCGCTTTCTGGCGGCATGCCCGATGTTTCCCTGCTGCCCGCCTCGGCGGTCAAAAAAGCTACGCGTGCAGCTTTGGACGACCAGCGCGCTACGGCGCTGCAATACGGAGGAACCGCGGGACGCGCGGAAACCCGTCAGGTTTTCTGCGACGTCATGCGCGACATCGGCGTGCGCTGCAAGCCTGACGAGGTCATGATCACTTCGGGAGCCCAGCAGGCGCTCGACCTCATCGCGCGCACCTTCATCAACCCGGGT
>JAFXIM010000069.1 GCA_017533165.1 Eggerthellaceae bacterium | reverse complement strand
TGGCCCGCCGCGCAAGGGAAGAAGCGGAAACCCGGAGGGCGCGAGTTCCGCACCGCGGAAGTTTTCCGCGCCTTGCGCGACGGGACATTTCGGCGACGATGCGCAGCTGGACCTGCATGGAAGGGCCAGAGGCGAAGCGGTCTGCTTTAAATGCCCAGCAAATCGAGCACGCTCACATCGGGCCTCACAGCCGAGATGGCGGCCTCAAGCGACGCGCCGTCGGCCATGCGCTGCGCGATGGCGGCCTTGTCGGCATCTGTGAGAACCGGCCGCTCCGCATCTTTCGGCTTGACGGAGGTTTCGGCGAGGATTCCGCCGATCGTGTTAGCTGCCGCACGGTCGTTCTGTGCGATGAAGTGCGCGTAGATGTCCATGGTCAGGCTTGCTGACGAGTGTCCAAGCCTCTGTTGCACCGTCTTGATGTCGGCGCCGGAGCCGATGAGCAGCGTTGCCTGCGTGTGCCTGAGCTCGTGCAGGTTGTAGCCGATGTACGCGCCCTTGCGCCAGCGCTTCCTGCCAGAAGAATCCGTATACCGAACCGCGGGCCCGAACTCTCCCAAGCCGTGGTCGGCGAAGTACTGGCGGCGCCAGCGGTTGAACGTGTTGGGATCCATGAACTTGTAAAGGGAGTTGGTGCAAACGGGCGTCTCCTCGTCCTGGTCGAGCCCTGCGATCTCCATCGCGCGGGCTTGCTTCTCCTTCCACTCTGCAAGGAACATCACGGTCCCATCGTCGAGGCCGAGCCAGCGGTGCGACTTCTCGCTCTTGGGATCCCTGATCTTGTGGTCGGCCGCGTACTGCTGGCCCACGTAGATGCGCTTGCGCTCGAAGTCGACGTTGCGCCACACGAGCCCGAGGATCTCGCCTCGGCGCATGCCGGTCGCGAGGGCAATCCAGACCGCCACGGTGCTGCCCGTCTGCTCCTCGGTCCTAAGCGCGATCGCCAGCTCGAGCGCCTGCTCGTCGGAGAGCGCCTTGCGCTCCTTGGGCTTCGGCCTCGGGGCCTTCACATAGCCGCACGGGTTCGCGTCCACGAGCTCGTTCGCGACGGCCTCGTCCATGACGAGGGAGAGCGTGGCGTTCAGCTTGTGGAGCGTGCTCTTCGTGGCCTTCTTCGATGAGAGCAGCTTGTCGTACTCGTCCGATATCATCTTGAGGGTGAGGTTCTCCAAAAGCGTGGTTCCCCACAGCTCCTCGATCTTGCGGACCTGGAGCTCGTCGTCCTTGAGCGTGAGCGGGGAGTACCTGCCGGTGTTGACGCGTTTCTGGTACCATGCGCGCGCGTACCGCCCGACGGTCAGCTCCTCGGGGTTCTTGACGCCGCATTCGAGCTCGATGCGGTACTCCTCGAGAGCGCGACGCGCTTCCGCCTTGGTGCCGTAGACGGTCTTCTTGGGGGATCTGATGTAGCGCCCTGTCTTGGGATCGCGGCCGAGGTGGTGCCTGATGCGGTACACCTTGCCCTTGACGACTTCTTCGATCTCGCCTGAGCCGATGATCTTCAGAGCCTATTCTCCTTTGCATCTATGGTCCGGCCCCGGCTGATGTGGAAGATGCCGGACCGCCTACCATTATCGGGTGAAAGCTGGGATAATGTTGGAAGCAACCTTCACCGCGACGACCGCCCGGAGTGTTTGTGGAAGTGGTCCCCGGAACGGCTGATTCCGAGGGTATCACACAAACACTGCGAGGG
>JAFXIM010000068.1 GCA_017533165.1 Eggerthellaceae bacterium | reverse complement strand
TTTGCTTCCGGCTCTTCCTCGCGGTCCTCAACCATGGTGAGGAGCTCCTGCTGGGTGTGGATGTCGAGCTTTCGGTAGATGTGGTTGATATGAGTCTTAGCCGTGCTCTTCGAAATGCACAGTTTGTCTTGGATGAAGCTTGCGTTATGCCCCTTTGCGAGAAGGAACATGACCTCGGTTTCTCGACGGGAGAGAAGGTAGCGGTCGGCAATCTCCTCGCACTTCTGGTGGAATCTGCCTTTAGCGCGTGCGTTGGCATCGGTCTCGCTGGGTTGGTCTATCTCTATGGGATCGTCTTCTTCGGTGCTCTCCGCAACCTTGTCGCGCAGTGCGGAGAAGCCCACGTCAGCCTTGTCGAGCTTAGAGGGGTCGATGATGCGTCTGATTTCACGCTGCCGCGGAAGCAAGCTGTAGGCGATTATAAGGCTGAGCATTAGCGGCAGTGCGTACTCGAAGGTCATGAGGGACTCTGCGTTGCCGCTTGACAGGGGAAACTCCACGAGAGAAGACCCGCAGATGGTTCCCAGGACGAGAAGGCCTCGACCTAGGCCAAAGACGAAAAGCGGTGAAAGGCGAAACTCCTGGGATAGGTCGGAGAAGAAGATCCACATGAGGGCTTCGAAGCAGATGAAGCCGCATGCAGTGCCAAAGCATGCGAGCAGGACATGGCTGGAGTCAAGAAGGGGCAGGCAGCAGATGCCTATGGCGGTGACGGGAACAAGGGCTCTGAAAATAACGTCCCAGTGGGATTCGTTTTTGGAGATCGCAAGCGTGAGAAGCACCACGGCGACGCTCAGGCAAGCCGCTGCTCCTATGAGGAGCTGGCTGGTCAGATCGGACGAAGGCACTACTTCGAACATGAAAACATGCCTCAGGGCGCTGGCTGCAACGCCGAACATGAAGGAAGGTATGCCGAATCTGAGAAAGAAGGCCATGGTCTTCACCGGCAGAGGGTGAAAGATGGGTATGTCAATCTGCCTGCGGAAGTAAGGGATGGGAGTTAGGCCCCACAGCAGGTAAGAACCCCCAATGGCTGTAAGGCTAGCAAGTATGCCGGATAGGGGTGAGGGAACCCAGAGGGTGATGGCCATGAACACCAGCAGGCCGATGATAACGGCTAGGGTTGAGTTAAGAATAATGGTGTTGAATTCGTATCGGGCATAAGCCGTGCCCCAGAGGCAAATCATGAGGCCAGCGCCGCTTCCCATGGCCATTCCGGAAATCACTGCCAGAGAGGCATTGGAGTCGCCCACACCCATGACGGTGAGCGTGCCGAGTGCGGCAAGCGCTGTGGCGGTTATGAGGGCGGGCTTGCCGACGTAAAAACGAAGCAAAATCTGGTTGGTAAGGCTGATGAGAAGCAGGGTGGCACACAGTACGATGACGTAGGTGTTGAATATGACGTTAGCCAAATCCTCCGACAAGGGCTTTGCGTCCCCGAGCAGCGACGGGTCTCCGTAAAGAGGCTGAAGCCCGAACACGCTCACGAGGAACCATGCGGAAAACAGGCCGAAGCCGAAAGAAAGGGACGTGATGTCCCCCGAGGTATCCGATTCTTCCTGGCTGTGCGCCACGCTGATAGTGATACGAGGAAGCCTGGTTGGCATTCGCGTCCTCCATAGGGTGAGACGGTAAATATTTCATAAGCTGGAGGCGCAAAACGTTTAATTTGCTCCTCCCAAAGCGCATCAACCCATAATACTTGACTTAAACGAAAAAGCATCAAGAAAAGCGAGCAGGGCTGTCAGACGGGAGGAAAAACAAGGCCTCTCTAGCGTTTAATCCAGCGGTAAGCTTAAAAAGCGACCGAAGTTCTGAACTGGGACTTTATGGGAGGGTATGAGAAAAATCAACCTTCGAGGTTGAGGGTGCTGACAGAAAAACGTCCTCATGATTTGAACCTCATACTCGTGAGCTCCCATAGACTCTCAGTCGTGCTCGCTTCCTTTGTGAGCGAGACGCTTGCCAAATGAATACAAAGCCTTCGCCAATGATCGCGATAAGCAACCAAAGGGGAAGGGTCCGCGCAATCAGACGCAAGATGCATCGAGGCTCGCCTTAGTTTGTTCGAATTCAAGGGTTTTTGCTTCCATATCCTTGCGCTGAGGGCGTGGTTTTGTGTAATTTGGTGTGACTAGTCTATCGAGCGCGAAAACTCGCCTTTTTAGGGGATCGGCGGGCCTTCCCATTGGAATAGCAAGCTCAAGACGATTTCGGTCATTCGCGCTTCGCAAGAGGCGCATGACATAGAAGGATGGGCCTGGGGATCCCGTGCTGGCGCGCGGACCTACAGGCGAATCGGACAAGGAGGATTCCTTATGTGTTTTAGACCTGCTGATGCATCTGCCGGCGGTGGCGTGAACAAGTGCCCCGAGTGCGGTAAGACCATTCAGGCAATGGGCGGCCTCGTGCTGAAGTCCTGCCCGTTCTGCAAGTGCGACTTCACCCCGTACATCAACGGTGAGAAGCCGATCCCCGGCGCTGCTGCTCCGGCCGCTCCTGGTGCTCCGGCTGCTCCTGGTGCTCCGGCTGCTCCGAAGGCTCCGGGTGCGTAAGCACAAGGCACTTGCCTATTAGAGCTGCATCAGCTCATTGAGCGAGGGATAGGGCCCTCGCTCTCCGAATCGAGAGGGATTCGGATTTCACTTTTGGCTTCAGGCGCTGCCTCGTTTACTAGGGATGGACGAGACAACGCGTTCGGGAACACCTCGGCGCGTGCGCTTGTTGATAGCGTGCACAAGCACGTGAAGTATCTACGGTAAAAAAGAAACGTGGAGAAAGAAGGAAAGTATGGCATACGGTAAAGAGTGGCAAGTCGCCCGTGATGACGGCACTGTCGTTACTCGCTCCAACACCTGGTCCCCTCCGGGATCCCATCCGGTAGGATACGGTGTTAAGGTTGTTACCAAGGATGGCGAGCTCATCCGCATCGAGGGTGACGACGAAAACCCGATTACCACTGGTCGCGTTAACGCACTGAACCTCGCCCTTCGTGAGTACACCTACGCTCCGTCTCGCGTCATCTACCCGATGAAGCGTGCGGTCGAGGATCGCGGTCTTGACAAGTGGGAGCGCATCTCTTGGGACCAGGCTCTCGACGAGATCTCCGAGAAGGTTCGTTACTTCCAGAACACTTACGGCCCCGAGTCCATCGTCTGCTTCGGTGGCACCGGTCGTGAGGCTTGCATTTTCTACTATGCACTGACGTTCTCCGTTCTGCAGTCCCCCAACTGCTGCTACACGCAGTCCGGTTGGTCCTGCTACGGTCCTCGTTGCTCCATCGCCGACTACGTTCTCGGCGCTGGCTACCCCGAGCTTGACTATGCTGGTCATCTCCCGGGTTCCTATCATGATCCGGCCTACACGCTCTCCAAGTGGGTTGTCGTGTGGGGCAAGGAGCCTCTGCCCTCCAACGGCGACGGCTTCTTCGGCCACTGCCTCGTCGACATGATGAAGCTTGGCACCAAGATCATCTCCATCGACCCGCGCGTCACCTGGGTTGGCGCACATGATGGCAACATCAACCTGCAGCTCCGTCCGCAGACTGACACCGCTATCGCCCTCGCTATCATGAACCTCATGTTCGAGAACGAGGAGTACGACAAGGAGTTCGCCGAGAAGTGGATCTTCGGTCTCGACGACCTCAAGGCTCGCGCTGCTGAGTACCCGGTCGAGAAGGTCGCTGAGATCACGACCGTTCCGGCTGAGGACATCATCCGCGTTGCTCACATCATCGGCACCGAGCGCCCGATCGGTTGGGCATGGGGCCTCGCATTTGACCAGAACAAGAACGGCGTTCAGCTGTCCCAGGCCATGATTCTTCTGGCTGCTCTCTCTGGTTCTATCGACCGTCCCGGCGGCCTCACCCTCGGCCCGCCGTCCGCTCTCCTCGGCAAGTGGCGCATGAACCAGCGCGGTGCTATGGAGGACTCCGTATGGCAGCTCCGCATCGGCGCCGCTGCTTGGCCGGGCCTCTCCACCGGTATGGCTACCACCCAGCCCGACGAGACCCTGAACACCATGGAATCTGACGAGCCCTATGCTCTGAAGATGGCTTGGTTCAACAGCTCCAACTTCCTGGCTCCGACCTGCTCCGCACAGCCGAAGCGTTGGCACAAGGCTCTCCAGAAGCTCGAGTGTGTCGTCATCCAGGACCTCACCCAGACCCCGACCTCCATGGCTATCGGCGACTACTTCCTCCCGATGTCCACTTGGGCAGAGCATGACGGCATCGTTCTGACCCACTATGGTCGTAACACCGTCTTCATGGGCCCCATGAACCGTGCTCTGGTTGTCGGCGAGTGCAAGTCCGACCTCGAGATCTGCCTCATGTTCGGTCAGCGCCTGAACCCGACCTGGTGGCCGTGGTACAAGCCCGCAACCGAGACCCTCGACATTGCCGCTCTCGCACAGTCCGAGAAGCCCGTTGCAGTTACCTCTGCTGCTGGCCGCGGTAAGTTCGACTATGACGCTCTTGAGCAGGCTGTTTGGGACTTCGAGTCCGACCAGCTCAAGGAGCTCGGCTTCGACTGGAAGTCCTTCCAGGAGCTCGGCCTCTATCAGCCCGGCGCACATGGCTTCGAGTACGAGAAGTACGAGAAGGGCATGCTCCGCTTCGACGGCGATCCTGGCTTCAACACCATTACTGGCCAGATCGAGGCATACTCCATCCTGTACGAGTCCTGGGGCGAGGACCCGCTGCCCTACTACGAGGAGCCGAACTTCTCGCAGTGGAGCAAGCCCGAGTTCGCTGGTCAGTATCCGCTGATCTCCACCTCCGGCTCCCGCCGCTACAGCTCCTTCCACTCCGAGCATCGTCATGTTCCGTCCCTGCGTCAGATCGATCCGTGGCCGTGGGTTCAGATCAACCCCGAGACCGCAGAGGCATACGGCGTCACCGACGGCGACTGGTGCGAGGTTTACAACATGTTCGGCGAGGCTCGCTTCAAGGCTGAGATCACCGAGATCATCAAGCCCGGCATCCTCAACTGCGCACACGGCTGGTGGTTCCCTGAGCAGGACGGCGAAGAGCCCAACCTGTTAGGCGTTTGGAAGTCCAACTTCAACAGCCTCGTCCCGCATATGAACATCGGCAAGCTCGGCTTCGGCGCACCCTACAAGGGCGTTATGTGCAACCTGCGCCGCGTCCGCAGCCTC
>JAFXIM010000067.1 GCA_017533165.1 Eggerthellaceae bacterium | reverse complement strand
TCGCCGCATAAAGGGGGGTTACTGCTACGAAAACCGGTACGCCTCGTTTCCACGCAGGATCAGAACCTAAATCGGCAAATCGACCACCTCAAGACGGCTGATTAACGCCCATTGGCACATCGCCGATTGGAGATTGACGCAGCTTGTTCATTATTAGATATAGTCCTATACTTAGTACCGACACATAGACCATGTCTTATAGTAGACTTAAGCAGACTTCAAATTCGTTGCCGCAGGTAAGCGCAGCCGAAGGGAGAAACGAAGTGGACTTCATCGCCTATTACGAAGAGATAGCAAAACTCCAGGGCCTTGACCCCCAGCAGAGCGCCCGCACGCGTGACGCCAACGGAACCATTCCGGGGCCAGCCCGCGAACTCCTCTTCAACGTCGCCGGAGAGATCAAGAACACCTTCCACGAATTCGGCGCTCCCCTTCCTCCGCTACTTGAAGGATGCACCGTACTTGACTTGTGCTGCGGCAGCGGCCGTGACACCTACCTTGCAGCTCAGCTTGTCGGCGCAGAAGGCAAGGTCATCGGCGTCGAGCCCGTCAGCGCCCGTCTTCGCATTGCGAAAAAATACCTGAGCAAGGAAATGAAGCAGTTCGGTTATGCCGAGCCCAACGTCAGCTTCCTCAACGCCGCGCCCGAAAACCTCTCGGAGATCGAAGATGCGTCCGTCGATGTGGTCATCTCCAACTGCACCTTCAACCTCTCACCCGACAAAGAGGCCTACGTTCGCGAGGTCTTCCGCGTGCTCAAGCCCGAAGGCGAGTGGTACTTTACCGACGTGTTCACCGCACGCCGCATGCCTGAAGATTTGGCCTCCGAAATGTCAAACCGAGCAGAGCGTTTAGCGGGTGCTATGTATGCTGGAGATTTCCGCCGCCTCGTACAAGCAAACGGTCTCATGGATCCTCGCTACCTCATGAACTGGAAGACCCCGCTTTCCGATGAGGAAGCCGCCAAATACGGCGACGTCGAGTTCGCAACTCTCACCGTGCGCGTCCTGAAGTCTGCCTGGACCGAAGACGTCTGCGAAAGCTACGGCGAAACCGTCACCTACGACGGCAGCCTTGTCGACTACCCCGACTACTTCCTGTTCGAACACAACATCAAGTTCGGCACGGGGGAGCAGCGCGCCGTATGCGGCAACGTCTCGGCCCTCGCCCGCCACAGCCGCTATGCCAAGGTTTTCAAGGTTGAAGGCGACAGAAGCACCCATATCGGCGACACACACCATGCCTTTGATGCACTCATCGTGAACGCACCCGATTTTGACGGCGTGCTCGACGAAGACGATCAGCCCATCATGGTAAGTTGCTGCTAAAATTAATTATTTGTCTACCAAGCTATCTTGCTTACACATACACACATTTTCCGGGCCGCTCAGCTCATCCGCAGCAAAGCGGCCCTCGGTACGCAATAAGAAGAAGGGAAAGCGCGTGGAACAGATTAGATTCATGGTCATGAGCGGCTTTTTGGGCGCGGGTAAAACCACCACGATGATCGCTCTTGCCGAGCACATGGACGAAAACTACGGCAAGACCGCCATCATCGCCAACGACCTTGGCGCAAACCTGGTCGACACCTCGCTCACTCAAACCTCTGGCTGCACCGTCGTCGAAATCGGCAATGACTGCATCTGCTATCAGATGGACAACACCATCGATCAGATCCGCCGCCTGCGCGACAAGGAAGACGCCGTGTTCGTCATGTCAGACATTCCCGGCTGCGGCGTTGGCGCCCTTGACCACGTCTACCACACGCTCGACAAGGAGCATGCCGACGAGTTCAAGCTCTCCCCCTTCACCGTCCTGGTTGATCCCGAGCGCCTGCGCATGATCATGCCCGAAAAGGCCGACATCAACCTTCCCGACGAGCTTGTATATCTCCTCAAGCTGCAGCTCGAGGAGGCGGACCTCATCGTGCTCAACAAGATCGATCTGCTCGACGATGAGACCATTGATCGCTACATGGGCTTCTTGAAGGAAGCATGCCCCGATATCCCCTGCATGGCCATTTCGGCAAGGGAGAAGACGGGCATCCCCGAGCTTGCTGAGTACCTCACCACGCACACCACCGAGCTCAAGAACTTCAGCGTGCGCAACAACCACGAGTTCGAGCAGGCCGAGTCCAAGCTCACCTGGTACAACCGCCGCGTCTACTTCAAGACCAATTCCGGCGAAAAGGTCGACTGCAACGCCGTTGTCGATGACATCATCGAAAGCATCCGCATGAGCCTCATTGAGCGCAAGCGCAACGTACCCCACCTGAAGACCTTCGCCACCTCTGGCGCGGGTGACTTCAACAAGGCATCCCTCATCGGCGTCGATTACGACATTGAGTACGCTCAGAGGTTCCTTCGCCCCCATAAGAACATGAGGATGATCATCAACGCCCGCGCTGTATGCGAGTCCCGCCCGCTGGCACGCCTCATGGATGACGCCATCGACGAGGTATGCGATCGCTATGACCTCGACTGCCAGGTCTTCTTCACCGAATGCTTCGGCATGGCAGACGAAGGCAGGTAAGATGACCGCCGAGAAGACATACGCACCCACCGCCGCCTACGAGAAGGTGGCGCAAACCATCACCACCGACGAAGCGCACTTCGCAAGCGACGACATTCGTGCTCAGGTTCGCGAATACTACGGCGCCATGCTCGCAGGCTCCGACGATCTTAAGACCAACGCAACCTGCTGCACGGAGCAACGTCCTCCGAAATACGTGCTCGATGTCATGCCGCTGATCGCCGATGAGGTCATCAGCCGCTTCTACGGCTGCGGAAGCCCCATTCCGCCCGCACTCGAAGGCTGCACGGTCCTCGACCTTGGCTGCGGTACGGGTCGCG
>JAFXIM010000007.1 GCA_017533165.1 Eggerthellaceae bacterium | reverse complement strand
TGACGGAAAGCTATTACGAGATCGAGGTTCCGGAAGATCTAGAACGCGGGAGCTTGCTCAAATTACCTCTTCCCTTGCAACCCTGTGTAGATACCATATTTGCTGATTAGGGTACGTATACGACACGATGGTACAATGATTTTATGACGAACACGACACACATCACCTTGACCGCTCCTTCGAGCGTTAACATGGCCCTCATCGTTGGTGAGGCTGACTCCATCCTCCGTCTTTTGCAAGATACCTATGCGGCGCGAATAACCGTTCGAGGGGATATGATCGTACTCGAGGGAGATCCCATCGAAGTCCAAACGCTCACCGCATTGTTCTCCGATTTGATCAAGCTCGTTGAAAACGGTGATACGCCGTCGCTTGCCTATGTTCAGCGTTCGATTGACCTTTTGCGCACCGCGGAGTATTCACCCTCGGCTTTGCGTGAAGATATCCTGCTCACTTATCGCGGGAAGGCGATTCGTCCGAAGACTTCCGGACAAAAGCGTTATGTCGATGCCATTAGAAACAACACCATTACTTTCGGAATAGGGCCTGCGGGCACTGGTAAAACATATCTCGCTATGGCTATGGCAGTTGCCGCCCTTAAACGCAAGGAAGTCGGCAGGATCATCCTTACTCGCCCCATTGTCGAAGCGGGGGAGAACCTCGGATTTCTTCCCGGTACGCTACACGAGAAGGTTGATCCTTACATTCGCCCGCTTTATGATGCCCTGTACGATATGACTGACATGGAACGCGCAAACGTTCTCATAGAAAACGGCACCATAGAGATCGCCCCTTTGGCTTTTATGCGCGGTCGCACCCTCAATGACAGTTTCATAATCTTGGACGAGGCTCAAAACACCACCTCGGAGCAGATGAAGATGTTCCTTACTCGTCTTGGCTTTGGCTCTAAAATCGTCGTTACCGGCGACGTTAGCCAGATAGACTTGGGCAAAGTCACCTCGGGTCTTAAGCAGGTTCGCCCCATCCTTGAAGGCTTGGATGACATAGCCTTCTGTGATTTTACGGGCAAGGATGTCGTTCGCCACTCGCTTGTGGCAAAGATTGTCGCAGCCTACGACAAGGCTGCAGGAAAGGCTTAGACCATGGATATCCTCATCGACTTCCGATATCGCGAAAAAGATCTCATAGACTTGCCCATTGAAAACCTGTGTCTTTTCGTGCTTGAGGAAGAGGGCAAGCCCGATAATTCCGAGGTATCCGTAAGCTTTGTTGACGACGAGGAGATCGCAGGGCTCAACGAAGAATATCGTGGCAAAGTGGGCCCTACCGACGTGCTTTCCTTTGAGTGCGATAACCTGGAAGATGAAATGGGCGGTTTCGGATTCGAGGAAGACATATACGAACTTGGCGATATCGTTATTGCGGTTGACGTCGCAGAGCGACAGACCAAGGAGTTCGGCACCAACTTCGAAGAGGAAGTCACTCTTCTTCTTGTGCACGGCTTGCTTCACTTATGCGGATATGATCACATCGAGGACGACGAAGCAGAAGTCATGGAGGCACGCGAAGCTGAACTGATAGCCGCATGGAACCAAGTAAGACGTCCTTAAAGATCGGGAGATTCGTCCATGCGTGCTTTGATTAGGTCTTTCAAATGCGCTGCAGCCGGTATTGTTCATGCGATTAAGACACAACGCAACATGCGAATTCATGTATTTGTTGCAGTTTGTGCCCTGTTGGTTAGCTACCTGCTGGAGCTTGATCCAAGCGAATGGGGTATCATCCTGTTGTGTATTGGCCTTGTGATGGCTGCGGAGTGCTTTAACACCGCCATTGAGGCTGTCGTTGACAAGGTTTCCCCCGAAGTGCATCCCCTCGCTAAACATGCAAAGGATTGCGCTGCGGGTGCGGTGCTGATATGTGCCTTGATATCGATTGCTGCTGGATTAACGATATTCGTGCCAGCTTTGTTGGAGCATGTGGTTTAAAGCGCATGCTATCAAGCATGGTCGTTGGGGCAGAAAGGGCGGAAAATGTTTGATATGTATGGCATGACGGAGGGCTTTAAATCTGGCTTTGTCACGCTTGTCGGCAGACCCAATGCTGGAAAGTCTACCTTGCTCAACGCCATCATGGGAAAGAAGATCGCCATCACGTCGAGCACTGTCCAGACCACCCGCCATCGCTTTCGCGCTGTGTACTCGCGCGATGACTATCAAATGGTCATCGTTGACACGCCGGGTTTGCACAAGCCTAAAGACGCACTTGGCGAAGAGCTCAACACTTCGGCTTTAAAGGCGCTTGAAGACGTTGACGTGGTGGCTATGCTGATTGACAGCTCCAAACCCATTGGCAAAGGTGACGAGTGGGTTGCTGAGCAGGTGAAACGAGCTCGTTGCAAAAAGATCTGCGTTCTTTCTAAAACCGACATTGCGAGCCAAGAGCAAATCAGCGCTCAGCGCGAAGCCGCAGAAGGACTCATGCAGTGGGATGCTATGGTTGCGCTTTCCTCTGAATCTGGCCGCAATGTCGATGCCTTTATCGAAGAAGTTGTCTATTTCCTCCCTGAAGGCCCGGCTTGGTTTCCAGCCGACATGGAAACTGATCAGCCCATGGAGGTTGTCATCGCGGAATTCATCCGGGAGAAGATCTTACGCTCCTTCAACGATGAGGTGCCCCATGCCATTGGCGTCAAGGTCGAGGAGCTTGAGTATCTAAAGAAGAGCGATCTTACACGCATCTATGCCACCATCTTCGTTGAGAGGGACAGTCAAAAGGGAATCATAATCGGCAAGAAGGGTGCTGCTATCAAGAAGATCGGCACTGAGGCTCGATCGGACCTCGAGCATCTTCTTGGAACCAGAGTGTTTCTCGATCTTACCGTGAAGGTGAAGAAGAACTGGCGCCGCGATGCAAACCAGATCAAGCGATTCGGCTACGGTGAAGGAGCCTAAGCTCATGAGATGCCCCGAGTGCCAAACCGAAAACGTGGAGAGCGCCAAGTTCTGCAACGAATGCGGGCGCTCTTTCTCTCCACCTTCGAGGGAGTCGCTGCTCAGCTCTCTGCCAAGCGTTGAGCCGGTGTCGGAGGTGTTCGATTTCTCTGATATTGATTCGAGCCAAACCGCTGACCTAAGCGGTTTAGAGATGCTTGTTGACTCAAGTTATGTACCGCCGCAGGCTTCAGGCCACTTAGGCAACACTATGCAGCTTCCCGCCGTCTCCGACGATGCTCCTCAAAGTCGAAGCTTCATCGCTCCTAAGCCATCCTCCGAGACTAAGAGGGCTGACAGGCCTGACCTCACTCCCGAAGAAGCTGCAAAACGAGCAGCTTCGAGACGCATTGTTGTTGCAAGCGCCATCGTCGCGGTTATGATTGCGATATGCGCGGCCTGGGTTACCTACACGATGGAGTTTTGGGGAGGCAAGGATATTCCTGATGTAGTTGGGGAATCTGAAGCTAACGCCCGATTCGTCCTTGAGCAGAAGGGTTTTTCCACCCGATCCATGCTCGTCAAGTCCGATGAGGTTGCTGGGATTGTTCTTTTAACGGATCCCGCCTTTGGTCGACGCGCTCCTGAGGGCAGTGAGGTTGTTATGCATATCTCCACACCCCGCGTGATCCCCGAGGTCGTTGGCCTTACCGAAGACGAGGCTAAGGCGCTCATTTCTGCAGAAGGCTTCAACAACGTTGAGTACAAGTACGTGAAATCCAATGACGAAGAGGGGCGCATTCTCAGCATTACGCCTGAGCCTGGCACCGAGCAGAAGTCGGGAACAGCCATCGTAGTTGAGATCACCCAGGCCTACACTGTTCCCGAAACAGCAGGCATGAGTCGTGATGAGGCGAAGGGCGTTCTTGAAGCTGAAGGGTATTCGGTTTCGGTTCAGTGGCATTATGACGAAAACGCTACCGAAAACACCGCTTATGCAACCGAGCCCGTGGCTGGAACTAAGCTCAATTCCGGCTCAACGGTGACCCTGTATATCAACATGAAGCGCTCGACTGTTCTCGTAAGTGAAACGAAGGCCTATCTAAATTCACAGAGCACTTTCAGCATCGGTGGGACTAACTACGAGATCAAGTCAGTAGATTCGGTAAGCTATCTTGGTGACAACCTGACTCAGTACACGGTCACCGCGCGACCCTTTGAAACCTATTATTGGTTCGGAAGTATCCCTGATACCCGATATGGCGAATACGGTTCGGTGACGGGAATTATTAGCTGGAATGATTCCAATCAAATCAGCGGATCCGACCCGAGTATTAAGAAGCTTTAAAGAAGTGTCCTCGCGAACTTACACGCTGAGAGCCTTGGTTTTGAGGAAGACCAAGCTTTCCGAATCTGATCTGATCTTGACCTTGCTCTCCGAAGACGGATCTCAGAAGCAGCTTGTTGCAAAGGGTGCGAGAAAGCCTACGAGCTCCTTCTCTTCGCGCCTCGAGCTGTTCTCGGTCGTCGATCTGCTTTGCGTTGAGGGAAAAAGCCTTGATATCGTAAAAGAGGCGCGTCTTGTCGAAGGACATGAGCCCTTGCGTACTCACGTGGAGCTAACCTATGCTGCCTCGCCTCTGCTTGAGCTATTGGGCAAGGTGTCGCAGCAAAACCTCAAGAACGAGAGACTCTACGCTTCTACTATCGTTGCATTGCGTGCCATATGCACTTCTTCATTCGAATTGGCGCCTGCACTCTGCGCAGCCCAGCTCTTGAAGGTGCTTGCCTTTGAGGGTTTAAGGCCGATGCTTGCTCAATGCGCATCGTGCGGCAGATCGGCCGATACCTTCAGGGCAATGGCGCCGCAAAGCGCATTGGGCTTCTCCTTTGAAGACGGGGGAGTGCTCTGTCCTGACTGCTCGGCGACATCTCAGGTATTGCAGGTGACATCGGAGGCTTTAACCTGGGCTGATTATTTCCTTCGCAGTACCTACTCAGATATAATCGAGCAATCCGTGGGGCTTGAGGCGTCCTTCGATGTGCTGCGTCTGTGCCAAGGCCTAATCCATGCTCAGCTCGGCATTCGATTAAAGTCTCTCGACATGCTATTTACCTGCGGATTGTTCTAGATCAGGCAAGATTTTCCTTGCTTAACAAACAATCATT
>JAFXIM010000066.1 GCA_017533165.1 Eggerthellaceae bacterium | reverse complement strand
TTGATGTTGAGGACGATATCCTGATCGAGCACTTGAGCGCTTGGCGTGACTCGAAGTAGCTTTTGCCTGCTGCGTGATCGACGGGTGCTGAGATAAGAAACCGGAGGCTTCCATGAAGAAGATTCTGCTGATGAACGGCCCGAACCTCAACATGCTGGGCATTCGTGAGCCTGGCGTGTACGGTACTATGACGCTCGCTGCCATTGAGGATATGTTTGAGGCTCGTGCGCGGGAGTGCGGGTGCGAGGTGGAGTGCTTTCAGAGCAATCACGAGGGCGCGTTGATCGACCGCCTGCATGCAGCTCACGGTGTTGTCGACGGCATTGTGTACAACCCCGGCGCCCATACTCATTACTCCTACGCGATTCGCGACGCCATCGGTTCCATTGACGTGCCTGTGGTGGAGATTCACATTTCCGACGTTGATGCGCGTGAACCTTTCCGCGCTGTTTCCGTTGTGGCCCCCGCCTGCGTTGCGCAGGTGAAGGGGTTTGGCATTGAGGGCTATCTGATGGCACTCGACGGTTTGTTGGAAGGTTGGTCTACGCGGCTGGGCGAGGGCTTCGATCAGCGCGTTCGTGGCAAGATGATCGTGGGCACGCCTGAGGGGCCGGTTGCTCGGTAGCTCGAGGTGCCCGTCCCAGCTGGCCCGAGGCGCTGGTCGCCCGATACCCGGGGCGCTTACCTTCGATTGTCTTCAGAGTGGCAGTGCCCTTTTTTTCTACAAGGAGGCCGAAGTGAACTTGAGCGAAACCCGCCTTGCGCGCTTGCGCGAGGCTTTGAACAATCAGGGGATGAGCGCTTTTCTGGTGCGCGACGTTTCCAATATTCAGTGGCTGACGGCCTTTGACGATGTGTTTGATTCCGACCCCGCGCATGCGCTGTTCGTCGATGTGTGCCGATCTGTGCTGCATACCGATTCGCGTTACTCGAATGCATGTGAGATTGCTGCTGCGGGTGGTTTGATCGAGGTTGACTCTGCACGTGAGACTCATGCGGCCTTTGCAGCTCGGTGTTTGGGTGAATCTGCTAATGACGCTGCGGCTGTCTTAGGTGTAGCCGATCCCGAGGCCGCTTCCGCTGCAGTCCTCGGCATCGAGGACTCCATTACGCTTGGAGAGTACCGCAAGCTGGAGGCTGCCTTGTCGACGGTGCCCATTCGTGAGACGAGTGGTTTGGTCGTAAGCCTTCGTTCCGTGAAGAATGCGGAGGAGATTCGTCGGATGCGTGCGGCGCAGGCTATCACCGATGCGGCTTTCGCCCATATCGTGAAGTTCATGCGTCCCGGTCTTACCGAGCGTGAAGTGCAGCTCGAACTCGAGGGCTTTATGCTGAGAGCCGGTGCGTCCGGCTTGGCGTTCTCGTCTATCGTTGCCACGGGCGCTAACGGTGCCAACCCGCATGCCGTTCCCGGCGATACGCCCCTTGAGGCGGGTCAGTGCGTGGTACTTGATTTTGGCGCTCGAGCATGCGGTTACTGCTCGGACATGACGCGTGTGGTGTTTATCGGAGAGCCGGGCGCTTACCTTCGCAATGCTTATGCTGTGCTGCGTGAGGCGAATGAGCAGGTGGAGGCAACGCTCAAGCCCGGCGTTACGGGAGCGGAGGCGCATGAGCTGGCCGAGCGCGTGCTTGCTGAGGGCGGTTTTGGCGGTAAGATGGGCCACGGGCTTGGCCATGGCGTGGGCATTGACATTCACGAGGAGCCGGTGTTGGCTCCGCGCAATGTGCAGCCGCTGCAGGTGGGGAACGTGGTTACCGTTGAGCCGGACATTTACCTGCCTGGTGAGTTTGGCATGCGTTTGGAAGATTTTGGCGTGATCGTGGATGACGGTTTTGAGGTGTTCACCCAGTCAACGCACGATCTGGTGATTGTCTAGCGGTTTTGCCGCCCCTCCTTGTTTGTTGTACAATTAATGTTGTACATAGATGAAGGGAGATCAAAATGGCTGATGCTATGGTTACTGGTCGCATGCCCTTAAGGAAGAAAGAGGCGGGTAACGCGATCTTGGCGCATGCTGGCCTTAATGCCTCTCAGGCTATCGGCATGATGTATGACAGGTTGATCGAGGGCAAAAGCGTTGACTTTCTGTTTGAGGGGCCCGCTGAAAGTAGGG
>JAFXIM010000065.1 GCA_017533165.1 Eggerthellaceae bacterium | reverse complement strand
TGCTCATCCGAGCCTCAGTTGCTTTGAAGCCTCTGAGGTCGCCGACCTTTCGTTCGTGCGCGATTTTGCGCGCATGTGTGACGAAGGCTGGCGCCACGGCTGGCATGAGCGCAACGGCGGCAATGCGTCCTATCGCTTGACCGATCGTGGGAAAGGCGATGTACGGGCCTGCCTCGGTGCAGCCACGCGCGTCGTAGGCGTGGCGCCCGCTTGCGAGGTGCCGGGCGGCGACGCGGCAAACCTTCCCGCTCCAGACCATGCAGATTCGAGTGGTGGGGAAGGTGAGCGTTGGGTCCCGCTCGACGTAGAAGCCCCCGAGCTTGCGGGCGAATGGCTTCTCATCACGGCAACGGGCTCCTACATGCAAAACGTGACTCGCGATCCCGAAAGCAGCCTCGGGATCATCGAGCTCAATGAACAAGGCAGCGCATATCGCGTGGTCTGGGGCTTTGCCGGCGGCGGCCGTCCCACGAGCGAGGTGTCGGCCCACGTCCTGATCCACGCGTGCAAGAAGACCGCCAGCCAAGGCGCCTTCCGCGTGCTCTACCATTGCCACCCCACGCCCATCATTGCGCTCACCCACGCGCTGGGCGCCGACGCGCGTGCCATCACGCGCCTTTTGTGGAAGATGATGACCGAGTGCGTCATGGTGTTCCCGCAGGGCGTCGGCGTGGTGCCCTGCGAAGTCCCCGGCTCCATGGAGCTCGCTCGCATGACAGCGAACGCTGTGCGCGACCACAACGCGGTGATCTGGGCGAAGCACGGCCTGCTCGCAACGGGGGAGAGCTTCGACGCAACATTTGGCCTCATCCACGTCATCGTAAAAGCCGCGCAGATCTTCGAAAGCGCCTGCATCATGGCGGGCGGCCCCGCGGCGGTAGTCGGCATTCCCGACGAAGAGCTCCCGCGCATAGCCGAAGGCCTCGGTGTCAGCTTAAACCCGGCATACTGTTAGCTCAAACTCCGATCCATCTCCCAGCTTCGATCTGCGTTCAAGGTGGAGAAGGTAAGCGCCTGGCCTTCCGGTGTTTGTCGGCTACCTCAAGCCAGCCCCTAGCGCATGAGCATGCGCAGGAGCTTGATCTTGTCGCCGAAGGGCGGCACGCGCACGGGAAGCTCGAGCCAAGTCCCCTTCGTCAGCGTGCTCTTGTAATGCGAGAAGGTGTCGAACCCCACCTTGCCGTGGTAGGCGCCCATGCCGGAATTGCCCACGCCGCCAAATCCCATGTTGCCGTTTGCCAGGTGGATCACCACGTCGTTGATGGTGGCGCCGCCGAAGGGCAGCTCCCGGATCACGCGCTGCTGCAGGGCTTTGTCATCCGAGAAGAGGTAGCAGGCAAGCGGCTTTTCGAAGCTGCGTACGATGGCGAAGGCCTCGTCAATGTCTCGGTACGTGATGACGGGCAGTACCGGTCCGAAGATCTCCTCCTTCATGACGGCGTCATCAAGCGTGACGTCAAGCAGGCAGGTTGGTTGAATCTTGAGCGTGCTGGGATCGCCGTGTCCGCCGAAGGCAAGGCGGGCCTGCGGTCCTCGATTCTCGATAAGCCCCATAACTCGATCAAAGTGACGCCGACTGATGATGCGCGGCCATTCATCGCAGACAAGCGCGTTTTCGCCATAGTACTTTTCGAAGCTCGCCTTCAGCAGACGCACCCACTCTTCGGCTACATCCTCGTGTACCAGGAAGTAGTCGGGAGCCACGCAGGTTTGGCCCGAGTTGATGCCCTTACCCCAAGCCACGCGCTGCGCCGCACGCTTCACGTTGGCTGTCCGGTCGATAATGCAGGGGCTTTTACCGCCCAGCTCAAGTACCACGGGCGTGAGGTGTTTGGCCGCGGCCTCCATGATCACGTGCCCCACCGACGGGCTGCCGGTGAAGAAGATCAGGTCCCACTTAAGCTGCAGCAACCAGTCGTTCATGTCGCTCGACCCGGGGAACACGCACACGAAGCTCGGGTCGAACACCTCGGCAACCATGCGCTCGATAAGTGCCGTGGTGGCGCGTGATGTGCGCGAGGGCTTGATCGCAACGCAGTTGCCGGCGGCGATGGCTTC
>JAFXIM010000064.1 GCA_017533165.1 Eggerthellaceae bacterium | reverse complement strand
GGTTGCGCCAACAGTCTCGGGCCAGAAGGTGGAGGCCACGTACATGTTGGTGGAGTTGACGATCATGAAGTCATAGCCGTCGAATACCTGAGCGAAGAGCAGCAGGAAGAAGACAATCCAGGTGTGCTTCGTCAGACCGAACGAGTCGATAACCTCAGATACTGTGAACTCTTTGTTATCCATTTTCCCTCCTATTCGGATAATCGAAATGAGTTCGCTTGCCTCTTGTAAGCAAAACGACGGATGAAAGCCGGATCTCACTCGACTTTCATCGATAAGGCTCTGTGAGAAGAACTCGTAGCGCTGCGGTAGAGAAAATCTAGGGATGATGCCGTTTTGGCTATTCCTCTCGTGCCAACTCCCCACGCGTCGACACATCCTCACGCTGCGATTTCAGGCTCGCTTCGCCCTATCGGAATCATGATAAGAATCGTTCCGTGAACGGAAAATGAGCAATAGATCTACCTTGAGCAGAATTTGAAATGATCTTTCATACCTGTCTAAAACTTTGCACAATCGCTTTCTTTTGTTGATTGTTGCGAGGTAACGCAACACCGAATCCCTGCGGAATGCCATCCTGACGCAAAAATTTTCATCAACTTGAAAATTTATTGTGGTACATTTGCCGAATTGTTTAGGCCTGCCCTGCCGCCGGCTTCCATCTGGGGAACTTGGGTGCAGACGGCACGTGAGCTTGGGATCCGCTCACCTTTACGGCGGGTACGCATGTCATTAACACTAGGGGGACATGTTGGCCAGCACCAAAAGCAGGGACCTTGCGCCTATGGCGAGCAATCGACTCGTCGAGGCGTTTTGGCATTTAGCAAAAAGCAACCGAACAGAGCGTATCACCGTTACGATGGTCGTCCAGGAAGCGCACTGCAGTCGCGGCTCCTTCTACTATCATTTCGAAGATATGAGCTCGATGATCAATTCTGTCTTGGAAAGCGAGATCGTTCTCAGCGGACTCATCCCTAGGACCATCCTTTCCATCCTACTAGGCGAATACGACCTGCTCAAAACATCTCAGAACGATTTTCACGTCAAACGCGTGCAGCTCCTCGCAAGCCAAAGCAACTCTGAGACCATTTCGGCAGGACTCAACTCGGCGAGCGCAAAGATTTGGACCTACCTTCTCACAGAAGGTGAAGGTGAGCTTTCCCGAGAAGCTGCGTTCCTCGTCGATTTCCTGGCTTCCGGCTTGAGGCACTGCTTCGGCGCACAGCTTCTCCACCCAGGCGATGAGGGCAATGACCCCCTCATCGAGTCGAAGGCGCTGCGAGAGCTTATGATCGCTACCGTTCGTCAGATCTGCAAGGCACAAGGCGTTGCGGGCAATAGCTTCATCAGCAGGCTCGAGCGTCTGAAGGACGAAGGCTGGGTACCCTCCGATCTGTAGCTCCCAACCGCAACACAGATCCCGCCTCGCGGGGAGCTCGTCTGCCTCACCCGCATAAAGCCCGGCAAAATAGAAGGCTCCGCGGCCGATAAGCTGCAGAGCCTTCTTCAGTTTCAAAAGCGGCGAGAATAACCTTAGGCCTCGTCCTTGCCAAGCATCTTGGCAATGCGATCGGAGTACTGGATGTCGGTCAGTCCGGCCTCGGCGGCAAGGTCGACCACCGGAGCGTCATTCCACAGAGCCTCGAGGCGATAGTACTCGCGGGTCTCAGGCTGGAAGACGTGCACGACGATATTGCCGTAGTCAAGCAGCGACCAGGAGCCGTCGCTCGAGCCCTCGCGATGGAGGGGCTTGAGGCTGACCTGCTCGCGCAGGGCGTCTTCGATCTCGTCGATGATGGCCTCGACCTGGCGACTGTTGGATGCGGTAGCGATCACGAAATAGTCGGTGACGCCGATGAGCTCACGCACCTCCTGCACCATGATGTCGGTGGCCTTCTTTTCATCCGCTGCCTTAGCGGCGACGATGGCGCGCTGGCGGGAGAATGCTTCCTGCTCTTTGATCTTGTCGGTCATTGGTTTCCCTTCTTGGCTGCCCTGCGGGCAACGAGTGTGTTCCATATGGTTATCGTATCAGGATGAAGCTGCTTTCTGCGCTCAAAAAGCAAGAACACCCAATATTCGTAGGTGAGAAAAAAGAGTTCTTCAAGGTCTACTTTCCCAACGGCGGCACGCAGTTCGTCAATGCGGCCGAACTGACGGCCATCCTCGATAGCGTCGGCGACGTAGAGCACCATGTCAAGATCGGACATGTCGACTGCAGCAACCGTATGCCTGTCGATCGCTTGGACCACATCCGCGGGTATCTCGGGAAACTCTCGCGAAAGCGCGCGTGCTGCCGTATTGCCGTGGAGGACGTAGGGGGTGTTTTCGAGCACCCAAGCGTCAACGGCGTCCATCATGCCAAGCTCAGAGACACGCTTGCGCATACCTTCGTCATCAAAGCCCTTGTCCCAGTCGTGCAAAAGCGCGGCCAAGCGAGCCTTTCGCTCGTCAACGCCGTAGGTGCGAGCCAGATGCTCGGCTGCCGCAACCACCCCGTAGGTATGGCGCAGGCGCTTTGCCGTTACCCGAAGGGCAAGCTCAGATGCACGTGCCTCGAAAAAGCCTTCATTCAAAGCTGACTCGACGTCGGGCATCGGCGAGTCGGGGGCCGCAAAACCGGGCGCCTCCCCACCTGCTGCACGATAGCAGGGTTCGGCCTCAACCAAAGGCAAAATAGCCGCGGGGACCATGCCCTCGACGCTCTCCCCCCGACTGATGCGGTCACGAACCTCGGACGAGGAGATGTCGCAGGCGAGATCCTCCACGTACTCCACCCTGAAACCCATGCGGGCAAGATTCTCTCGCAGAGACGCATTCAGGCTTTGTCCCGGGCGCGAAACGGCAATGAAGGTGGCGAGCCCAGCCAAGGCCTCGCTTTCACGCCACCGCGGAAGGGACGCCGCAGAGTCCGCCCCCACGATAAAGCACAGCTCCACGTTGTCGGGATACAGCTCGCGCAGCTCGCGAAGGGTGTCGACCGAATAGGTCACGCCAGCGCGGCGCACTTCGATGTCGCACACTCCGAAATACGCCTCATCGCGCACGGCCATCTCGCACCAGAGAACGCGCGAATCCCCCGACGCGATATCGCGTCCTCGCTTGAAGCTGGGCCTGCCCGCGGGAAGGAACAGAACCTTATCAATGCCACAGGCATCGCGCACGGCACGAGCGCAGGCGAGGTGTCCTTCGTGAACGGGGTCGAAGGTGCCGCCCATGAGCCCAAGGCGCACGGGTTCGCCCTCCAGGCCGATCTCAGGCCCAAAGCCCTCGGATATGCTGAAGTCGGCCATTAAGAGCGGACCTGACCTTCCCCGCGCAGCACGTACTTATAGGAAGTGAGCGCCTCAAGCGCGAAAGGACCGCGCGCATGCAGCTTCTGCGTGGAAATGCC